>JABDPD010000163.1 GCA_013042895.1 Boseongicola sp.
ACCTTCTCCTGAACGTATAACGCCAATGAACCCGCTCTACCGCAACGATGCGCCCGGCACCTACCCCGACAGTTGGTACGCCGCGACCGCCGATCTCAACCAGCAGCGCCCAAGCCTCGACGGTGACATAAAGGCTGATGTCGCAATCGTTGGCGCCGGCTACACCGGCCTGTCGACCGCCCTTCATGCCGCGCAAAAAGGCCTCGACGTCGTAGTCATTGACGCCCATCGCGTCGGCTTCGGTGCTTCGGGCCGCAACGGCGGACAGGTCGGCACAGGCTGGAACCAATGGCAAGACTGGCTGCAAAAGCACGTCACAAAGGACGAAGCGCGCGCACTTTGGGACCTAACCGTTGAAGCCAAAGCGCTCACTCGGGAGCTTGCTGCCAAGCATGCTCCGGATGCGATGTACAAACCCGGAGTCCTCCACGGCGTGTGGTCCGACAGCGAGGCTAGTGACTGGCGCGACTATGCCGAATGGCTACGTAGCGAATACGACTACGACACTGAGTATCTCGACGCCGAAGCCTTCCAAGCGGTCTGTCCATCCAAAGGTTATCGCGGCGGAGTCCTCGATTGGGACGCAGGCCACATCCACCCGCTCCGCTATGCGTTGGGTCTTGCGAAAGGCGCGGAGGCCGCAGGCGCGCGCATCTTAGAGATGACCGAGGCTACCGGTGTCGAAACCGGACGCATCAAAACCAATCGTGGCACAATAACTGCGAACCACATCGTCCTGGCTGGCAACGGCTACATGCCGGACATCATGTCCGACGTGTCTTCGCGCGTGATGCCGATCAACTCGTTCATTGCCGCAACCGAGCCTTTGGGTGACCGTGCAAATCAGGTTCTGACCAAAGACATTGCCGTCGCCGATGATCGCTTCGTCGTGAATTATTTCCGCCTCTCCGAAGACAAGAGATTGCTATTTGGCGGCCGCGAAAGCTACACGCTTGGCTTCCCAACCGACATTCTTACCGCTCTGCGTGCGCGAATGGAGAAGCTATTCCCAACCCTCAAGGGGGTGAAAATCGAATACCACTGGGGCGGCACACTCGGCATCACGATGACCCGCTTGCCCTTTATCTCGACCGTTAAACCGGGCGTCATTGCCGCCGCCGGGTTTTCCGGCCACGGAGTTGCTCTGACAGGCTTGGCAGGTAAGGTAATTGCCGAGACTATCGCAGGTGAAGCAGGACGATTTGAGCTTCTGTCCAAGCTGCCAGTCGGCAAGTTTCCGGGTGGCAAACATGCGCGCCTGCCACTCCTAACTCTCGGAATGACATGGTATTCGCTCCGAGATCGTCTCGGGGTCTAGCCGAAAAGCCTGTAGTAAATCCAATCCGGCAGGAACTGTGTGAACCGAATGGCAGAACTGAACAGCGTCGGATAGTTTTTCGCGAACCGATCCGTACCCATATGCTCGACAAATTCACGTGCGGCGTATTCCGGTTCCATCAGAAATGGCATGTTGTATTCGTTCTTGTCGGTCAGCCGTGTCTTCACAAAGCCAGGATTGATCAGCTGAACCTGAACACCGGTTTTGCGAAGATCTGCATACATTGACTCGGCAAGCGACATCATACCTGCCTTGGACGCTCCGTAACCGATAGCTTTTGGCAACCCGCGAAAGCCTGATAACGACCCGGTAAACACGATATGTCCGGCGTCTCGCTCAACCATCTTCGGAACCACATGCCCCAACACGCGAAAGGCCCCCGTAAGGTTGATGTCGATCATCTTAACCGCGTTTTCTGGCTCCCAAGCTGCCGACCCGAAAGACCAGTAAACACCCGCCAGGAACACCACGCCATCCACGTCGCCTATCGCCTCAGCGGCCTTGGCAACGCTCTCATCGCTGGCAACATCCATCGGCACAACGATGGACTTCCCGGACAGTTCTGTTGCCAGAGAGTTTAACTCGTCCTCATTACGAGCGCTCAGAATGACTTCCGCGCCCATCTGGCTTATCTGGCGCGCAACCTCACGCCCCAGCCCTGCCGAGGCGCCTACAACCCAATACCGCTTACCGTGCCAGTCTTTCATGCTGCGTCTTTCTCTCGATCAAACTGCGAGTTTTCAATCGGACGCATTGTGGCGACCAATTCCGCGACCTTGATACCAAACTTGCGGAATTGGCTCCGGTTAATGATTGTCCCGTTCTCAACAAGATACATCCAGTCAACCACATCCAGAGAATGCCCCCCGGCGCTCTCAGGTAGTTTTATGGTATAGTTCAGACACACGCCCGACCCCATCTGCTGACCACTGCCAACGCCAACGAGATCTGCCGCATCCGCGCGAATGCGCCCCGATTCCGACAACGAGAGCCGCCACTCGCGATCTTGCTCCGCGCCGCTGTCATAACGAAAATGCTCGGACATCCGGCCTTCATTTCCGTCCCACTCAGCGAAGAACTCAGCCACAAAGCGAGACGACACGCGCCCCGTCGGCCCATAGATAACACCCTCACAAGCAATACGCCCGTTGAGGTGCTGGCGAATGTCAAAGTCCGGCGTGTTGTCCGTATAGTCCTCAGGCGTCTGCGCCTGAAAATCGAGGAACCGCGATTTCACAATCAGTGCAGCCAGCACAATAGCAAATCCAATCAAAACGCCCAGAAAGATATCCATCTGTCAGGTCTCCTGCAAAGCCGGGTCTGCATAGCTGTGTTCAATCGGCGTCTGCGCCAGAAGCGCCATAGCCACCAATTTTAAAACACACGGCAGAACCGCATACATCAGTGTCAAAGTGATCAACGCCTCTTCTGAGGCGCCCGTCGTCGTGCCCGGCTCAAAGCCGGAAACCTCAAGAAGCGGCAGTAATGTCACTGCCGCAAACGCGAGGGTGAATTTCGAAACAAACGACCAAAGCCCAAACCCTTCAGCCGCCTCAGGAGCGATGTCCGACATGCGCCGTGCAAAAATTGCTGGCAATAGAGTCATATCGGCTCCAAGAGCTGCCCCCGACGCGATGCAAATCACGGCAAAGGCCAATGTGTCCCCTGTTCCAAGGAACGCCGCGCATCCGAACGAGGCAATCGCCAGAGCCATCCCCGCGAGAAGGGCCCGTTTTGCACCGATCTGACCGGCAATCCTGCCCCAAACCGGAGCCGATGCCGCCGCAGCAAGGAAGAACAGCAACAACAGCGGACCTTCCCATCCAGCTGCACCTAGCCGGCTTTCCACAAAAAACAAGAAAAGCGTCGATGTCACCGCGACGGGCGTAGCGTTCAGCAGCGCGATCAAGAGCAACCGGCGTGCTAAGGGGTCGCTCAAGATCGGACCAAATCCAACGCCATCAACGGCTCCTCCAGCGCGCCACTCGCTGCGCATAGCAAACAACGCAACCAAAACTCCGCCCGCAAACAACAATGCGAACATTGCAAACGGCGTGCCGGTCAAGGGCATCAGGGCAACCGGCAAGACAGCAGCCAACGATACTCCAATCAGAGCGCCCGACTCCCGCCATGTTGCCAAGCGCACATGGCCGTCCCCGCCGCCCATTCGGTCGGCCTTTTGCACCCCCTGGGCGTAAAATGTGATCGTCAAAAAGCTGAAAGCCGAGAACAACAAAGCAAGCGTAAGCGCAAACCATGCAACGGGGGCAATCGGCGGAGCGATCGCAAAGAGTCCGATCATCGACAGGGCCATGACCAAACCCGCAAGGGTAACTGAACTCTTCCGCCAAGCCCCAAAGCGTCGGCTTAGCCACCCAAGCGCCGGGTCCTGCACAACATCCAGCAACCGCAACCCAAACAAGACCGCGCCCAGCGCGGCTAGGCTCACGCCATACTCATCAACGAAATACTTCGGTGCGTGTATGTAAATCGGCAAACCCGCAGCCGCGAGAACGCCTGCGAAAATCGCGTATGACGGGAGGTTGTCGGCGCGCGCAGTCATCGCGAAACCTCCTCAACCGGAGGCTCGGGGCGCGATCGAAAAGACGCACCCTTCCACCACAGCTTTAGCGCCTGCCAATGGATTAGCCCGAGCACGCGGCGCGACCCAAGCGGTCGCCGGACCATTGCGCGCAGCAAAGCCATCGATGTCAGAGGCGCTCGAGGCCCCGTCAGAGTCGCCAATAATCCGCCGTTTCCTGCGGTGTAATCGATCCAAATACCAATCTTGTCTGCGCGGATATCAAATCGAAACGTATAGCCGCCCTCAACCGGTTGAAACGGCGAGACATGCAGGCATTTACGCGAAGTAAGAGTGTCTTCACGCCCAATCTCCCGCCAATCATCATGATGGCAAAGATATGAATGCCGATCTCCGTAAGTATTTGTAACTTCTGGAATAACCGTCCGAAGAAGGCCTTCCGTGTCGTAGATCAGCCAAAAGCTCACAGGGTTGAACACATGCCCCAAGACACGCGGCTGTGCCAGTAGTTCGATGCGCCCAATCGTGAATGGCGCTTCGGCTTCGTTCAAGACATTCCGCACCCAAGAGGCGCCGCGTCCATTCTCTGGCGCACCCCCATGATCTACGTCCTGCAAAGACACCAATCCGCGCTGATTGCGCCCAAAGAGCAAAGGCGTTTTCACCTCCGCTTCAGCATCCAGCAGAACGTAATCCACACTGTATCGGAACGCATTTTCCAATGCGCCCTTGCGACCATGAAAGGTCATCCCGTCGATATGTTCGACGGTGCTTGTCACTCTGCAGCCAGGGCCATTGCGCTAGGGGTCTCCATTGCTTCAACAACGTCTACCGCACTGGCCAATCCGTCCTCATGGAACCCGTTTTTCATCCATGCGCCACAGAACCAGGTCCGGTTCTGCCCGTTCATCTCCCGGAGTTTAGTCTGCGCCTCAAAGGCGGCCAGATCATAGACCGGATGACGGAAACTCGCCTCATCATACACCAATTCGTCTCGGATCGGCGCCGTACGATTCAATGTCACAAACATCGGATCGTCACGCGGGATCGGTTGAAGAGAGTTCATCCAATAGCTCAAATCAATCGGATCATCTGGCGATTTGCCGGTGTCCACATAGGACCAAGAGGACCAGACTTTTTTGCGCGCTGGCATTACACTTGGGTCGCAATGCAAAACTGCCGTGTTTGATTGATAGCGAATAGCTCCAAGCGCCGCAGCTTCAACATCAGACGCGTCCGCGAGCAAGGCAAGTGTGTCGTCCGAGTGGGTGGCAAAGACCACCTCATCGAAGGCTTCCCATTCTCCACCTTCGGCGCGAACCTCTACACCGTAAATCGTTCGGCGAACGCTTTTGACCGACGCTCCAAGCCGCACGTCAACTCCGCGTTGATCCAAAGCTTGACCGAGCCGTGTCACGTACTCAATCGAACCGCCCTTCACAGTGTACCACTGCGGATCTCCGTAATAGCCAAGCAGGCCGTGGTTCTTGAAAAATTCGATCATTGCCCGCGCAGGGAAGTCCAGAATATGCGCCGTTGGTGTCGACCAGATCGCACCCGAAAAGGGAGTGAGATAATAATCTCTGAACCATGTCCCCAGGCCCAGTACTCGGATCAGCTCTCCAATCGTCATATCCGGCGTCGCGACGTCATCCGCCTTGGTATTGAACCGTACGATATCCCGGATCATCCGCAGAAACTGCGGCCGCAAAAAATTCGAACGCTGAGCAAAAATCGTATCCACATCCGCCAGCCCGTACTCCAGAGCTCCGCCCCGCGCGGACACTCCGAAACTCATCGCACTCGGAACAGTTGGCACGTCAAGGTCCGCAAACAACTTGGTTAAGTGTGGGTAGTTACGGTGATTGAAGACAATAAAGCCTGTATCAACAGGCTGATCACCATTTCTCCCTGCAACTACTGTACGCGCATGCCCGCCAAGACGTGGGGCATCTTCCATCAAAACGACGTGGTGATTCTCAGCAAGATGATAGGCTGCGCCCATCCCTGAAATGCCGCCACCAACGACTACGATACGTTTCGCAGCCGCGCTGCGTTCTTCAAACGGCATTTGTGTCTCCTGCCTTCAATACCCTATGTCTACGCAGCAGCAGCCTTCGTAGATTAAACTTTCGTCGTCCGCATCTTTTTTTGATCTGGCAGCGCGGGTGCTGCGTAACACTATACAAATGCCGAAAGATAACGCTTACAGAGAAGTTGATGCCGGCGCGCCGACCATATCTAATGGTGGTGCCATTAATTCATCGTCTTCTCATGGACAGCGACGCATGACCACTACGGCTAACGCCAATGAAACTGACTGGCCTGCACTTGTCCGCCGTATCCACATGGATCAGGACAAAGCCGCATTCGCCAGAATATTCGCGCACTTCGCCCCTCGGGTTAAGTCGTTTTTAATGAAGGGTGGCTCAGGGGAAACTCTGGCCGAAGAATGCACACAGGAGGTAATGGCCACTCTCTGGCAGAAAGCGCATCTTTTTGACCCAGCCCGCGCAAGCGTTGCAACGTGGATATTCACGATTGCGCGGAACAAGAAGATCGACGCGCTGCGCAAACAGAAACGGCCGGAACCCGAGGACCTCCCTTGGGGACCGGAGGCAGAACCTGACCAGGCGGATGTGATCGTCTTGCAACAGGAATCAGAAAGACTCGTGAAAGCGGTCGCTGAATTGCCGGACAAACAGAGACTTTTGATCGAGCAGGCCTATTTCGGCGATTTGAGCCACAGTGAAATAGCCGAAGAAACGGGTCTACCACTTGGAACGATTAAATCGAGAATACGACTGGCGTTGGAACGACTGCGCCACACGATGAAATGAGAAACGGTATGGAACAAATTAATCATCATCTGAACGATAGCCTGCTGATGGGCTATGCGTCCGGTAATCTGCCTGAGGCCTTCAGCCTGGTAGTCGCTACACATATTTCGCTTTGCGACGAGTGTCGTGCCCGACTCGCAAGCTTCGATGCAGTTGGTGGCGCGCTGATTGACGATGGTTCAACCATTGAGATGGACGAGGAATCCCTCGCGGCAACCTTTGCCCTCATCGCGAATAGCCCGGCAGAACCCAAGCGTGAGGCTCCGACGAAAGACACCGTTTTTCCGTCGCCTCTCCAAGGCTATGTCGGTGGCGACCTCGACAAAGTGCGCTGGCGTGCTCTCGGCGGCGGCGTGAAGCAGGCAGTTTTGAATACGTCCTCAAAAGCCACCGTGCGCTTGCTCCAGATCCCGGCCGGTGCCGCCATGCCAGACCATGGCCACCGGGGTACGGAACTGACGCTGGTCTTGAAAGGCGCGTTCCGGGATGAAGATGGACGTTTTGGTCGCGGCGACATCGAGATCGCCAACGAAGACCTGCACCATACTCCCGTGGCTGAAGACGGCGAAGACTGCATCTGCCTTGCAGCAACGGACGCACCCTTGCGGTTTCGTCGCCTGATCCCCCGAATGGCCCAGCCCTTCCTTGGCATCTGAATCAAGATCGCGCAGAGGCTCAGACCTCTGCGCGTTTCTCATTTCTCCTGACTAAAACTCGCTCGAAGATGATCCGCAGCCGCGACCACGGCCGGGTTATCGTTGCGTCCATGCAGTAATCCGAGCGCATATCCCGGCAACTTTGGCAATCCATGCTTGGCAGGCGCTTCAATGATGTCACCTCCAAGGCCGTACTTCGCAATCGGTGCAACCGCCAAATCCGACAGGATTGCCGCGCGTTGTCCCGAGATGTTTCCACTCTGAAACGCCACCCGCCAGTCGCGACCTTCTGCATCGAGCGCCTTCGTAGCGGCGTTGCGCCACACACAAGTCTCGTCCCAAACACTCACCGGCAATGGCACCTGCTTTGCTGCTATGCCACCACGTCGCATCGCCCAAACAAGATTCTCGCGCATTAGAACTTCCGCGTCCTCCGTGCCAGAAAACCCAGCCTCACAAGTGATAATCGCCAAATCCAGCTCGCCAGCGCGATAGGCCTCAACCATTCGATCGGTGGTATCCACAATGACATTCACCGTCACGCAGCAATGGGTTTCAGCAAACAGACGGAGCATACTAAGCAAGAACCGCTCGGCTACGTCATCGGGTGCCCCAAGGCGCACTACGCCCTGAACATCCGGCTGAACAAACCGTGATACTGCTTCGCGATTGAGCGCCAGCATCCGACGCGCATGCTCAAGCAAAAAGGCACAGTCAGGCGCGAAAGCAACTGACCGACTGTCCCGCACAAATATTGGCCGACCAAGCAACTCTTCCATTTTTTTGACCTGCATCGAGATTGCCGAAGGCGTCCGGTGCACAACTGCGGCCGCACTGGAAAAGCTGCCAGTGTCCGCAATAGCCACCAGCGTTTGAAGCAGATCTAAGTCCAAAAGCGGTATGCGCGGGGTGACTTGAACATTCATCTCGTTACCTATCAGAAAAACTGTATCATCTAATCAAATCTATTCGTTTGCTTGATGCAAGTCCAGCACGCATCTTTGTCTCAAGACGAAACAGACACGATCAGGAGACAGACAATGACCGACTTCGCTTGCAACTACACCCAACCAGCAAACACAGGTCATCCGCTATTTGAGCTTTCAAACAAACTCACGGCCCGCATTCGCGCTCGGCGGCAACGCAAAGCCCTGGCAACGCTGAAAGAGCTGGATAAGCATCTCCTCCAAGATGTCGGCCTCACGCGCGAAGACGTTTCTCGCACTCTCGCGCGACCGCTGTCTGTCGACGCGACGACCGAACTCCATCGAATCGCGTATCTCAGTTCTGGCAGACACATGTGACCAGCCACGCGCGCGTGCTATACTCCCTGTCATGGTAAACGCGCACAATCACATGCTCTCCCCCGCCTCACATCCCAGGGGCGGGGGCTTGTCTTTCAGTCCACGATGAAGGACTTCGCCGCCCTTTTTTCAGCGCTCGACCAAACGACGCGCACCAACGAAAAAGTTGCCGCATTGGCCAATTATCTGGAAACTGCGCCTGATACTGATCGTCTTTGGACAATTGCAATTATGTCCGGACGCCGCCCCAAGCGCACGGTTACAACCACCCGATTGCGTGAATGGGCAGCCGAACACGCCGGCATTCCTCTTTGGCTCTTTGAAGAAAGCTATCCAATTGTCGGCGATCTTGCAGAAACGATTGCGCTCGTTTTGCCCGCGCCGACTGCCACCTCCGAAAAGTCACTCACAGAGTGGATTGGCGAGATTCGCAATCTTTCGGATCTCGATGAAGACCAGCGAAAAGAGCAAATTTTGAACGCCTGGGCACAACTCGATACTCCAGAGCGCTTCACCTTCAACAAACTCATCACTGGCGGTTTTCGCATGGGCGTTAGTCAAAAACTGATGACCCGAGCTCTTTCAAAAGCCACAGGTATTGAGGAAACTGAACTGGCCCATCGCCTCATGGGCAAATGGACACCCGACGAAACCACCTTCGACGACCTGATCCTCGCCCCAAACCCCGAGGCCGACCTTTCCAAACCCTATCCGTTTTATCTGGCCTATCCGCTGGACACCGCGCCCGAAGATCTCGGTGCGCCATCTGACTGGTCTGCGGAACACAAGTGGGACGGCATTCGCGGTCAATTGGTGCTCCGCGGGGGTGACCGCCACCTTTGGTCCCGAGGCGAAGAACTGATGACCGACCGTTTTCCAGAGCTCGCAATACTGCCAGACTTCGTGCCACCTGGAACGGTCATCGACGGCGAAGTCCTCGCATGGATCGATGAAAAACCGATGCCCTTCTCCGCACTCCAAAAGCGTATCGGGCGCAAAACGGTTCCTGCAAAATTGCTCAAAGAGGCACCGGTGATCTTGCGCGCATATGATCTACTGGAAGAAGGCGGCGCCGACCTGCGTGCTCTTCCATTCGCAGAGCGTCGGACCCGCCTCGAATGCCTTCTGTCAAAAGTACCCCCCGAAGCTCCGCTTCGCCTATCCCCTCTTTTAGATTTCCAATCGTGGGATGATCTGGCAGCCGAGCGCGCACGCTCTCGCGAGATTGCAGCGGAAGGTGTGATGCTCAAACGCAAGGACAGCCCCTACCGCGACGGCCGCCGTAAAGGCGACTGGTGGAAATGGAAAGTCGATCCACTCGTTATTGATGCCGTAATGATTTACGCTCAAGCCGGACACGGTCGCCGTGCCAACCTCTTCACCGACTTCACATTCGCAGTATGGGACGGAAATGCGCTCGTTCCTTTCACCAAGGCCTACTCCGGCCTCACAGACGCCGAGTTCCGCGAGATCACCGCGTGGGTCCGCAAAAACACAATCGAGCGATTTGGCCCCGTCAGGTCTGTCAATGCCCAGCATGTTTTCGAGATCGCCTTCGAAGGCATAGCCGAAAGCCCCCGCCACAAGTCAGGCGTCGCGCTTCGATTCCCCAGAATGTCCCGTTGGCGCAAGGACAAACCCGTTTCCGAAGCAAACACGCTCACAGACCTCAAAGCCATGCTGGACGCCTACGCCTGAACTTGCACGCAAAAGTGCGCATATTTCGCCTTTTGATCCGCCACCACAGCCCCTATCTGAGGGGAAAGCCTTTTCAACGGAGCCACCAATGAAATTCACGCCTCGTCCCGCTTTCGACATCAATGCCACCGGTGCAGATGAACTCGGCGATCTCCCCGAGTGGAATCTGTCCGATCTCTACGAAAGCCCCGACGCCGCCGAATTAAAGCGCGACATGGACTGGCTTGAAGAAGCCTGCGCGTCGTTCGCCGCCGACTACGACGGCAAACTCGCCACGCTCGACGCCGCCGGGATGCTTGGTTGCGTTCTTCGCTACGAGAAGATTGACATGATCGCCGGTCGCATCATGTCCTTCATCGGCCTGCGCTATTACCAGATCACCACCGATGCTGAACGCGCCAAGGCCCTCTCCGATGCGCAAGACAAGATCACAACCTTCACGACCCCGCTCGTCTTCTTCTCGCTCGAACTCAACCGCATCGATGACGGCGCGCTCGATGGTCTTTTCGCCGAGAACGCCGACCTCGCCCGCTACAAACCCATCTTCGATCGCATGCGCACCATGCGCCCCTACCAACTGTCGGACGAGCTCGAAAAATTCCTCCACGACCAATCGACCGTCGGATCCGCCGCATGGAACCGTCTCTTCGATGAAACCATCGCAGGCCTCGAATTCCAGATCGGCGACGAGACCCGCGGACTTGAGGCCACCCTCAACGATCTCACCGACCAAAACCGCGACACACGCGAAGCCGCTGCCCGCGAAGTTGCCCGGGTCTTCGGTGAGAACGTCAAGCTATTCGCCCGCGTCCACAACACGCTGGCTAAGGAGAAGGAAATCGAGGACCGCTGGCGCGGCATGCCGACCCCACAAACCGGACGCCACCTGTCCAACCACGTCGAACCCGAAGTCGTCCAAGCCCTGCGCGACGCTGTCGTCGACGCTTACCCAAAGCTTTCCCACCGCTACTACGAGCTGAAGCGCAAATGGCTTGGCCTTGAGCGCATGGAAGTCTGGGACCGCAACGCGCCCCTGCCCATGGAAAGCGACCGTCTGGTCGGCTGGGACGAGGCCCGCGAAACCGTGCTCTCGGCCTATGGCGAGTTTGACCCCGAAATGGCAACTCTCGCCGAACCCTTCTTCGATAAGGGCTGGATCGACGCAGCCGTGAAACCCGGCAAAGCACCCGGTGCTTTTGCCCACCCCACTGTCGCCGACGTCCACCCCTATGTCATGCTGAACTACCTCGGCAAACCGCGCGATGTGATGACACTCGCCCACGAGCTTGGTCACGGCGTTCACCAACGCCTCGCCGCCGGCCAAGGCGAACTGCTGTCATCCACACCCCTGACACTCGCAGAAACCGCCTCCGTCTTCGGCGAAATGCTCACCTTCCGCCGCCTCCTCAAAAACGCCCCAACGCAAGCCGAACGTAAAGTCATGCTGGCGGGCAAA
>JABDPD010000164.1 GCA_013042895.1 Boseongicola sp.
ATTGCCAGCGCGCCAACGTCATGCGCCTTCGCCGTCAGAGTAGGCATGTCATGGCGACGACCCGTGCGATAATCGACTTCCGTCAGCATCAGGCAGGCGACACTGTCGTCGATGTGATCCGCGACGTCTTCAGGCGCGACGATCTTCAACTGATGCCCCCGGTCCAGCGACTTGATAAGCCCCTCGGCCATGTAAAGATCGCTTGGGAAGTTCCCGGAATCGCTCAGGATAACGCGTCGCTCGGGGCGCAATTCCAACGCTGAAGCCAGCGCCTGATACACCTTGATCGTCAACGTATCGCCTAAGACAACACTGCCTTCAGGCGCGCCAATCAACCGGCCCACGCGGTCACCAACCCGGCGCGGCATGGCCATCCACCCCGCATTGTTCCAGCCAGTGATCAGCATCTTGCCCCATTCGTCGCGCAGCATCGCCTCAACGCGGGCAGGCACGGACCTTGGCAAAGGCCCAAGCGAGTTTCCATCAAGATAAATCATGCCCTCGGGCAGATCGAAGAAGCGGCGGGTTTTTTCAAAATCTGTCATGGGCCAAACCCATAGCGCCGAGATTGCAGCGCCGCTAGGGTGACGTTCATGATGAAATGGATTGATTTACCGCCCGTCTGGACCGTGGCTGCCTTGTTTGTGACCTGGGCGATACCGCTCACCGCGCCTTGGGGGCCAATGATTTTGCCGGGGCGCATTGCTTTAGGTGCCGCGGCGGTTCTCATCGCTGCGTCACTAGTTGAGTTCATGCGCGCACGCACAACAGTAATCCCACGAGAAGCCCCGTCGGCCCTCATCACTACCGGCATATTCCGCCTTTCGCGCAACCCGATTTATCTGGCAGATTTGTTGCTTCTTGGGGGATTTTCTTTGATCTGGGGCAAATTCTTGGGATTAGTTCTAATCCCTGTTTTGGCCTGGGTCCTAATCAAACGGTTCATTGCTGGAGAGGAAGCGCGCCTTAGCGAGGCATTTGGTGCGGAATATGAAGTCTATCGCGCAGCCACGCGCCGATGGATCTAAAGTCGCAGGCGTTCTTGACGTTAAGGCATTGAGAAACCCCGCGCGGGCGATTAGACATCGCGCAAGATCGACCCAAGTCTGCCAACAACAACACCATTCGGGGGATAGTTAATGAAGATCGGAGCGCCCAAAGAAAGCGCAAGCGGAGAAGCACGCGTGGCAATGACGCCCGCTAGTGCCAAAGACCTGCAAAAACTCGGCTACGAATGTTTGGTCCAAAAGGGTGCCGGCGAAGCCGCAGGTTTCTCCGACGCCGCCTACAAGGAAGCCGGCGTGTCCGTTGTCTCGGGTGCTGCGCTCTGGAAAGATGCCGACATTGTCGCCAAAGTCCGCCCACCGACCGACGCCGAAGCCAAGAAGCTCTCCGGCAACCAGACACTGATCTCATTTTTCTATCCGGCCTCAAATGAAAAGCTGATGGAGACCGCCAAAGGGCAGGGCGCAAGCGTGATCGCTATGGACATGGTGCCCCGCATCAGCCGCGCCCAGAAGATGGACGCGCTGTCTTCCATGGCCAACATCGCCGGTTACCGCGCTGTTATTGAAGCAGGAAACAACTTCGGTCGTTTCTTCACCGGTCAGGTGACAGCCGCCGGTAAGGTGCCGCCCGCTAAGGTTCTGGTCGTCGGAGCAGGCGTCGCAGGCCTTGCTGCCATCGGTACGTCAACCTCGCTTGGCGCGATCACTCTGGCGTTCGATGTACGACCCGAAGTCGCCGAACAGATCGAGTCCATGGGCGCTGAATTCGTCTACCTCGACTTTGAAGAAGAAGCTCAAGACGGCTCGGCAACCGGTGGTTACGCCGCGGTCTCAAGTCCCGAGTTCGCTGAAGCGCAGCTAAAGAAATTCCGTGAGTTGGCGCCGGACGTCGACATCGTCATCACCACGGCTCTGATCCCGAACCGTGACGCACCGATCCTCTGGACCAAAGACATGGTCGAGATGATGAAGCCCGGTTCTGTGATCGTTGACCTTGCCGCCGAGCGGGGCGGCAACTGCGAACTGACCGTCGCGGACGAAAAAATCGTCACGGACAACGACGTGACAATCGTCGGCTACACCGATTTCCCAAGTCGGATGGCCGCGCAATCGTCACTGCTTTACTCCAACAATATCCGTCACATGATGACCGACCTTACGCCTGAAAAGGACGGACAGGTCGCGCATGATATGGAAGATGATGTGATCCGAGGCGCCACGATCACTCATGAGGGCGAGATCACCTGGCCGCCACCTCCGCCCAAAACCAAGGCGATAGCGGCGCAGCCGAAAAAGGACAAACCAAAAGAACTGACGCCCGAAGAAAAGCGCGCTGAAGAAGTGGCAGCTTTCAAGAAAGAGACGATGACTCAAGTCACCGCGCTCGGTTTTGGCGGCGCTTTGATCCTGGCGGTTGGCCTCGTGG
>JABDPD010000073.1 GCA_013042895.1 Boseongicola sp.
CCGCCTTCGAGCCGCTCTTGATGAAAGACTGGATCAAGCCCGGAACGCATATCGCCTGCATGGGCACTGATACGAAAGGCAAGATGGAGGTCGACGAAGCCCTCGTCGCGGCCGCTACTGTCTTCACCGATGAAGTCGCCCAGTCGATCAGCATCGGCGAAGCGCAACACGCCATAGCCTCCGGTGCGCTCGCTGAAGCTGACATCACGCCCATCGGCAACGTCATTAACGGCGACCATCCGGGACGCACGTCTGACGACGAGGTCACGCTCTTCGACGGCACCGGCGTAGGGCTTCAGGACCTCGCAGTTGCCTCGGTTGCTGCGCGCCTCGCTGCCGAAAGCGGCGAAGCCATTCGCGTGGCGCTGTAAACAAAAAAAGCCCTGCCAAACGGCAGGGCTTTTCAGATCAATACCTCAGCAGCCTTAAGCCGTCTGGTCGTCCAGCTTGGCGTCCGGCGCGTTCTTTGCAACCGACGCAATGCCGTTCTCGCAAGCCGAGTTGCTCTCGTACATTTCAGACGTGCCAATCACCTGACCATTTGCGGCCTTCAGATTGAACATCGGCTTGCCGGACTTCGATGTCTTACGCTCAAACCGCGCGTCATTCGCCGAGTTCTTGCGAACCGACTCGATGCCGTTCATGCAGCTTGGTTTACGCTTGTAGCCTTCGCTGGCCAAAATCGTCTGGCCATTGCCAGCTTTCAGACGAAAGCGAAACTCGCCGCCCTTGTCTTTATAAACTTCAAATTTCCCTGCCATCCTGACTGGACCTCTTGTTCGTTGTTAACACGACACGCGTCACTAGCGCGTAGGGACCACACTACTGCATTGTTTCATTTCGCCAAGGTGCCTGTTGCGCATTTTTTAGGTGTTTCGTGGCTTCAGGGACTCGTTTGCCGTGACGAAACGGCGCTTTATCGCCAGAACAATCCCATCGGCTCGCCAATAATTGTCTCAAATGGCCTCAAAACAATCGGCAAGACTTCGCGTGTTCATTCAAATTTGGCCGATCTGCCCCACGCCCGCCGCAATGTTTGCACATTCCAATCCCACCATCTTGGCATCCCGAGCGGTATCGGGACTGGCACAAAGGAGGCGCGAAAAGCGCACAAGGCTATGAGCAAAGTACATCGAATTGCAGGCTTAAGAATCTCACGGGTCGCCGTGCGGCCGACGTCCACCGATCCTCTTCAGGATTATTGGACGCCAAAAGACGCACTCCCTGATCTTGAACCCCCAGAAGACAACCTTCGACATATCTTCTCGGCGGACACCATAACATTGTCCCACAGTTCGTCGATGGAGGACGTCTTCGACCCCAAGAAGCGCCCTGAAAACAAGAACGCCGTCGCGCGGGCGACGGTTTACGTGATGAACCTCATCGTGCTGGTCATGGCCCTTCCAGTTGGCCTCGCACTGTTGTTCTTTAACATTCTGTTCGGCGAAAATCTCCGCACGACTGCCCACGTTATTGCGCTTACAGGCATGGCGATGGCTCTCACCACAATGCCGGGCAATGCAGACCTGTTGCGGTTCCTATAGACCGGGCTGCCCTCAGGAAAAATAGGCACTCTGCAGTTCAGACGGCAGGGTGTCCTTCGCCCAGATATAGGTGTGAATTGAAAAGACAACTGCGTCGCTTTCCGGCAGGCGCGTCATGACCTGCCGCTCAGATCTCAAGAACTTCAGCGGCTGGCCGTCAGACGGATCAGGTTCGGCCTCGCGCTTGGGATGATGCAACAATCCCGCCGCGTGCGGCAGAATATTGGCCCGCCACATCGGCCGACCTACCTTGATCCCATCAAACAACCGCTGCACCCGTCGCGCGATGTTGTCATTGTAGGACGCCACCGGCACATGGATCCGCGTCAACGGACGCCCGATCTTCTCTGAAAGGCTCCAGTGAGAAGGAAAACACAGAATAGCACCTGTCAGCACATGCTCATCACCGTGCTTTTGCAGGATGCAGATGTCTTCTTGAATCAACCGTCCGATGGTCAGCAATGGCCTCTCGCGATGCACGACAACCTTCACTCCGTCCGGCCGATAAACCCGTTGCGGTCCAACATCATAAGCCGGGTTTGCCGCACAGGCCTCAAGCACAAGATCAAGACACTCCTGCGCTGCCGTCTCCGCCGAGGGTTTCTGCGCATGGACATCCGCCTGCAACGCTCCGATCAGATCGTCGCGCAATCGCATCTGTCCTGCAAAGGCATCGTCCGCGACCAGCCAACTGGCGTCACCCAAGGGCTGAACCCCCGGCAGTTTGCGGCCCCCTGGCTCTAGCCAGCTGACCCCATCCAATGAATTCTGCAAGACCACATCCGTCATATGCGAGGTGTAGCTCCGCCCGTCCGTCCACACCAGATCATGTCGCCGCTAGAGTAGATTTATGTCGCAATTACGCCTGACGCGCTGCGTTCACAGGTCAATCCTGACCTCAAGGGAGCCCGCCATGAACCAACACTTCAGCGACAACCGCAAAATTGATCCGACCAAAGGCGCCAATCTTGGGGACGGCACACCTAATGATGGTGACCGCATCGAAATCGGTCCGACGCGCCTTGCATTTGCTGAATGGGAGGCGGCTGGACTCGAACTTCCCGATCTCGCCGAAATGCGTCGTTTTCGCTGGAAGCGTCTCACGCAGCATATCGTCGATCGCGGCTACGGCGGCCTCCTGATGTTCGATCCCTTGAACATCCGTTACGCCACCGACACCACCAACATGCAGCTTTGGAACACACACAACCCCTTCCGCGCAGTGCTCCTCTGCGCCGACGGCTACATGGTCATCTGGGACTATAAGAACGCGCCTTTCCTTTCAGGTTTCAATCCTCTTGTGCGCGAAGTCCGCAGCGGTGCGTCGCTCTTTTATTTTGCGAAGGGCGACAAGATCGACGAGAGCGCTGACAGCTTCATCGCCGAAGTCGAAGACGTCATGCGCGAACACGCCGGCACTAACAAACGCATTGCCGTCGATAAGATAATGATCCCTGGCTATCGCGCCCTTGTCGCCGCTGGTTTTGAAGTCGAGGAAGGCGAGGAAGTCACCGAACGTGCCCGCGCCGTCAAAGGACCGGACGAGATCAAAGCCATGCGTTGCGCCTCGCACTCCTGCGAAGCCGCCATGTACGTCATGGAAGACTTCGCCCGCACGAACGTCCCCCTTGGCAACACCAGTGAGGACGACGTTTGGGCGGTGCTCCACGCCGAGAACATCAAGCGCGGCGGCGAATGGATCGAAACGCGACTTCTAGCGTCCGGTCAACGGACCAATCCGTGGTTTCAGGAATGCGGGCCCCGCACGACCCGCAATAATGAAATCCTGGCGTTTGATACCGACCTTATTGGCAGCTACGGCATCTGTGTCGATATCTCGCGCACGTGGTGGATCGGCGACGAAAAGCCCCGACAGGACATGATTGACACCATGAAACACTCCGTCGAGCACATCATGACCAACATGGAGATGATCCGCCCTGGTGTCAGTATTGAAGACCTCAGCCGCAACACCCACAAACTTCACGACAAGTTTCAGGCCCAAAAGTACAGCTGCCTCATGCACGGTGTGGGTCTCTGCGACGAGTGGCCACTCGTCGCATATCCCGACAAAATGGTCCCGGGCGCATTCGACCATGAACTGGAAGTTGGCATGACCCTATGCGTCGAAGTGCTGGCAGGTGAGGTCGGCGGAGACTTCTCGATCAAACTCGAAGATCAGGTTCTGGTCACGGAGGACGGCTTTGAGAACTTAACCAAGTATCCCTTTGATTCGGCATTGATGGGCGAAGGGTAGAGCGAGCGGACAGGATTTCTCTGCGCAGAACGGGAGTCCGGTCTGCGGGACTTTGCCGCTGTTGCTGTTACGTCAGGTTGCATTCGGCAGCCTGCGTGAACACTGCGAATGATCAGAAATCGTTATAGACACATATGAATAATTGCATCTATGCTCCTAAGAGCAATTAGGGAGGAAGACTGTGAAACTACATCGTAGATCCATTCTGGCAGGTATTGCCATGGCCACTTTGGCTGTAACGCCAACACTCGCCGGGCAAGCCGATGACGGGACGAAAAGGCTCGCTATCCAGATAAGCGACAATGATCCGGCAACATTTAACAAGGCCCTCAATGTAGCGACGAACTTCGCGCGTGGAATGAGCGAGAGCGGTGATTTCTACGAGGTCGAGATTGTTACCTTCAATGCCGGATTGCATATGCTCAGAACTGACACCTCGCCTGTGCTTGAGCGCATCGCCAGCATTTCAGAGAGCATTCCGGAGGTGACGTTCAGTGCTTGCGGGAACACAATCGCCGGGATGACCAAGAAAGAGGGAGCCGAGCCGCCAATTTCGGAGCACGCCGGGGTTGTGACAGCCGGAGTTGTCCGTCTCATGGAACTCGACGACGAAGGCTACTTCATCATCAGGCCGTAATACACGATGGAAACCGCAGGGGCGCCCCAGAAAACAAAACAGTGCGGCCCCGATTTTCCCAATTCCGTCTTAGGGCGGCTGATGATGCTCGCCGTTGCCACTCCATTGATTCATGTCAACGAAGTCCGACAGATCATTGTCTACATAGCATGACGGGATGAGGAGGAATCATGGTAGTTTCGGACTATCGCCATTGGAGCGAAAGGTTTGACGAGCGAATGGGTATCCGGCGAAAGGTAATGGATATCCTGAGCATCGCTCTGCCAAAGAAGATCGATGAAGAGACCCGTGAGGCAATCAAACAGAGCATGATTGGTTGTGCGACCTGCACGCACATCGGATCGTGTGCAGCTTGGGTGGGGCGTGGCGACGGAAGCGATGGACCTCCCACCTTCTGCCCAAATCGGTCAACATTTCTGCGCCTGATGAACGATGTAGGTTAGCGCGAAAGTTCTTCATCCATGACCGCACCGCGGACTTAGCTGATTGAAAAAAAAAGACCCGCCGGGCTCAGGAGCCGAGGAGTCGAAATTGATCAAATCCAGTTCCACTCATGGAACTTTGCTAAAGCAAAGGGCTACGGCGCCCTAAGGCAATCCTAACTGAAATCCCAGTGTCTGCTTCGCGGACGGAGCCAGTATTCAAATTTGCTCATTGTATTCTTTCGCTCTACCCTCTCCTTGCAATTCAACAGTCCGGAAAAGCGACAGTGGAGTTTGTGTTAGCGATCAAAACCTGCATTAAGAAGTCTGCGGATTTCAGTGGCCGCGCTTCACTGGCCGAGTTTTGGTGGTGGGCACTTTTCGTCGCCGTAATTGAAGCCGCAATCATTTCACTGAACACTGTACTCGGTGGCTTGGTCTTTATAGCCGCGTTGCTTCCCTCTGCGGCCGCTGCATCGCGAAGGCTTCACGACACCAACCGATCTGGCTGGTGGACACTTCTGGCACTCGTTCCTTTTCCAGGCGCAGTTTTCTTGGCGGCGTTGCTCGTCTTTCAGGGAACATAGGGAGACAACCGCTTCGGGTTTGATCCGCTCGGTCGCGAAGCCTCACCGGCCAACGCGCCCCTGCCCAACGAAAGAAGGAAGAGCGTGACCGAATGGCAAGACCGGCGCTAAGCGGTAATTGGCACCACGGTCAAATTCGTCAGCCTTGGGCTCAAACTCGCCATTCTCCCCCCTCAAACCGACCACTTCACCTCTTCAACCCCCACAAACCGCCTCATCCGCTC
>JABDPD010000166.1 GCA_013042895.1 Boseongicola sp.
GCGAAGGGGTTCAACGCGACCTATTACCCCTCATCGAAGGCACCACCGTCAGCACAAAATACGGCCCTGTCAAAACCGACCATATCCTGTTCATCGCCTCCGGCGCTTTCCACATCGCCAAACCCTCTGATCTCCTCCCCGAGCTTCAGGGCCGCCTGCCGATCCGCGTGAACCTGCGCGCGCTCACCGAAGAAGACTTCGTCCGTATCCTCACCGAAACCGACAACGCACTCACCTTGCAGTACACCGCCCTCATGGGCACCGAAGACGTCACTGTTTCCTTTACGGAAGACGGCATCGCGGCGCTGGCAAAAATCGCCGCCGACGTGAACCAGTCGGTCGAAAACATCGGCGCCCGCCGCCTCTACACCGTGCTCGAACGCGTCTTCGAAGAGCTCAGCTTCACCGCCCCCGACAAAGGCGGCGAGGAAGTCACCGTCGACAAAGCCTTCGTTGACGAAAACCTCGGCGAGCTGACCAGAAACGCCGATATGTCGCGCTACGTGCTCTAAATGCGGATCTTGTGTCTCAACGGATGGGGCGGCAAACTTCACGATCGCCTCATCACATATCTGCAAGACACAAGCCCCGACATCCTCTGTCTTCAAGAAGTCGTCCATTCGCCCGAGACAGATAAAGACTGGCTGACCTATCGCGACGGCGATCACATCCTCCAACAGCGTGCCAACTTCTTCCGCGATGTTGCGCAAGCCCTTCCTGACCACGTCGCGGCCCTCGCTTACATCGTCTACATCAGCACTTGGGTTGGCTTCACTATCCGGAGCACACTCCTCAGCCGTTATCCCACCGCCACCATCACACCCTTCGCGCTGTTGGTGCCGGTCTTCGGTATGTTCTCATCTGCCCTCGCCCTTGGCGAGCCGCTTCAGTCCTGGAAGTTGGTCGCCGCCGCTCTTGTCCTAAGTGGATTGGCGCTAAACGTCTTCGGTCCACGCCTTCTTTTGTTTAGGCCTTCTTCACAAAAGGGACGTTCGCCCAATTAACTATGAGGGGGGCGTACGGTCGCACCGACGTGATACCGACGTATTACCGACGCGATACCGACGTTCGATTTTTCCCGTTTTCCCCAATTATTAACGCCGAATCGCCCGCCCTACGCCAGGGCAGCACCGTAACTCACCGAACGTTGCTAAATCCGCACTTTCCATTCGGCTCAAAGAAGCACAAAACCACATCATGTCTCTCGCGAACTTCCTCCGCGAAAACCGCGCCCAATTGTCCGCCGGAGTCCTTCTGACGTTCTCGTCCTCCTATGGCCAAACCTACTTTATCGCGCTCTTCGCCGCTCAGATCATGGCCGCCTACAACCTGACTGATGGCCAGTGGGGCGGCATCTATACACTTTCCACAACAGCCTCTGCGATCGTCATGTTCTGGGCCGGAGCTCTAACCGATAACTACCGTGTTCGCACGCTAGCATGGGGTGTGATCCCCGGCTTGGCCCTTGTTTGCTTGGCAATGGCGGCAAATTCGACAGTCGCGGGACTCGTGGTCATCGTCTTCCTTCTGCGCCTTCTAGGGCAGGGCATGATGAGCCAGTTCGCAAGTGTCTCGATGGCCAGATGGTTTACGGGACGCCGCGGACTTGCGCTTTCTATATCGGCGATGGGTTTTGCGTTGGGCCAAGCCATTGTCCCTATCATTGTAGCGGGGCTATTCACAATTTTGGATTGGCGAACCATATGGGTCATCTCGGGCATTATCATGCTGGCGACGTTCCCCGTGATCCTCCGGCTCCTTGCGGCTGAACGCACGCCGCAATCACTCGCGGAACAAGCTTCGACAACAGGAATGAACAATCGCCATTGGACCCGTCCAGAGGTGCTAAAGTCGCCGGTCTTCTGGCTGATGATGCCGCTTCTCTTAGGCCCCCCGGCTTGGGGTACATCTCTGTTTTTCCAGCAAGTTCACATAGCCGACGTCAAAGGTTGGGCTCTTATAGATTACCTCGCGCTCATCCCGCTTTTGACGGCAGTGGCCATCGCCGTGACGCTTACATCTGGTCAGTTGATCGATCGCGTAGGCTCGGCCCGCATCATTCGTCTCTACCTGTTTCCGTGGATGATCGGTTTTGTCCTTCTTGCGGCAGCAGACACCCTTTTCGCTGCTTCAATTTCATTCCTATTCTTCGGAGTTGGCACGGGACTTCAGGCCACTGTAATTACGACTTTCTGGGCCGAATTTTTTGGTACAAGATACATTGGTTCGATAAAGGCGGTCTCGACTAGTGTGATGGTTTTCGGTTCTGCAATTGGACCCGGAATTACAGGTGCTCTCATCGACTTTGGCTACAACTTCCCAGATCAAATGCTCGGAATTGCCGCCTATTTCTTTGTTGCAAATGCGCTGGTTTGGCTTGCTCTCGCCCGCGCGACTGCCGCATTAAGAGCGCCGTAAATACACGTAGTACGCCCCACCGCCGCCGTGCCGTTGATGAGCTTCGCTTACCTGAAGAACCAATGCGTTAAGGGGTGGTCGCGATAACCAGTCCGGCACTTGATGACGCAAGACGCCTGCTCGAACGGGGATGGGACCATCGTCATTCGTTATGCGGCCTTTTCCCGTAATCACTAGAACCAACCGACGGCCTTGAGAGTGTGACCTGTGAATGAAGGCATTCAGTGCGCCATGCGCTTCATCCAGCCGCAATCCGTGAAGATCAATTCTGGCCTCTGGCTTGGTCTTGCCGCGCTTCATACGGCCAAACACTTTTTGGTCCATCTGCAAAGTCGCCGCACCAACGGACGACCGCACCGACGGCGCAAGGCGATGGCCCGGCGCTGCTGGCCTCGCGGCGGAACCAATCTCAAACTGCGAGATGGGCTTTTGTTCCGCAGCCTTTTTGACAGGCTTCTCAGGCTTCTTCGCAAACAACACAGGCTTTCGGTCACGACCCTCCAAGGGAGTCGCTGTTTTCGCAACCTGCTCCCACAGGTCTTTTTCATCGGGGTTCAAGCCTCGTGGGGAGCGCCTTTTCATCGTCTAGTTCCCAGCCATTGCAAGCGCGCGTGCCACCGGCAAAAGCACGATCAGTCGGCCGGAATCTCTTACCTGACCCGCCACTCTGCCAGCCGCGTCACCCGAACCATAAAAGACGTCCGCCCGTTGAGCACCCTTGATCGCCGCGCCGGTATCCTGTGCAACCATCAGCCTCCGCAGAGGCCTCACACCGTCTTTCTCCACCCAAACAGGAGCTCCCAAGGGCACAAAATTAGGATCAACCGCCACCGACCTTCCTGCGGTAATGGGACGGTTCATGGCGCCAATCGGCCCTTTGCTTTCAGCCAGACCCTCAATCTCGCGAAAGAAAATGTAAGACGGATTGTGCCAAAGCATCTTCAGGCCCTTGCCTGGATTGTCGCGAACCCACCCCTTGATGCGCTGCGCCGAGGCTTCATGCTCCTGAAACACTCCTTGCCGGATCATCTCACGGCCAACTGACCGATATGAATGACCGTTCCGCCCACCAAATCCGACGCGCATCACGCTTCCATCATCAAGCCGAATACGTCCCGAGCCTTGGATCTGGAGAAAAAACTTTTCAACCGGATCCGTCAACCAGGCTATCTCCAGCCCGCGCCCCGCAAGCACCCCTGAGGTTTCAATTTCTTTGCGGCTCAACCACGCCTCGCCTTTGGGAATGTCATTGGGCAAGCGGTGGATTGGGAATTGATACTCGCCTCCCTGAAGCCTCGAGCCCTGCAATTCAGGCTCATAGTATCCCGTGAAGAGAGCTTCCTCATTGCCAATCAGAACTGGCCGAAAGAAGCTTTCAAAAAAGCGCCTGGCCGATCCGTCGTCACGCGCAGCTGCGCAAATGACATCCCATTCCGCACCGATATCTCCGCAGGTTTCTAAAAAGACAGAGCGCGCAAGACCGTGATCATCGCGCGCCCACCCATCCAAGTCAGACCAACTGAGAAGCTTCACGTCGGCTTTCGCAGAACTCACAGCCAAAACGAACGCAAGCGCAGCGCCAAGCGCTCGCATCACTCGCCAGTCGCGACCAAATACCAGTTTGGATCGCTCTCGCCC
>JABDPD010000168.1 GCA_013042895.1 Boseongicola sp.
ATACAGCGACGCGTCGTCTTCTGAAACTCGCGGAAGTTGAACTCGGTGAGCCGCCGGTGCCTTATCTTTGGCTCGCCTGCGGCAGTCAGGGACGACAGGAGCAAACTGGCGTTTCCGATCAGGACAACTGTCTGATCCTTTCTGACGACATTGAAGATTCGGATCTTCCATACTTTATTGATCTCGCGAAATTCGTAAGCGATGGGCTCGATACTTGCGGGTACTTCTATTGCCCGGGCGATATGATGGCGACGAACCCACGATGGTGTCAGCCCTTGCGTGTCTGGCGCGAGTACTTTCGTGGCTGGATCGCCAATCCTGACCCTGAAGCCCAAATGCTGGCGTCTGTGATGTTCGATCTGCGTCCCATCGGCGGTGACGAGAGTCTGTTCGATAACCTGCAACAAGAGACCCTGACCTCTGCAGCTAAGAATTCGATCTTCACGGCGCATATGATTTCGAATTCTTTGAAGCACCAGCCACCGCTTGGCCTTCTCCGTGGGCTCGCGACTATCCGCTCGGGCGATCACCGCAACCAGCTTGATCTGAAACACAATGGAGTCGTGCCTGTCGTTGATCTCGGGCGTATCTACACATTTCTAGCTCAACTGCGCGCGGTGAACACGCGGGCCAGACTGGTTGGCGCCATAGAGGCCGGGGTTGTCTCGAAATCAGGTGGGGCTGATCTGCTGGATGCTTACGATCTTATTGCGACCACACGTCTTGAGCATCAGACAACCGAGATCAAAGCTGGCAAGAACCCCAGCAACTATCTCGATCCCTCGGAACTGTCTGATTTTGAGCGGAGTCATCTGCGCGACGCTTTCGTCGTGGTCAAAACCATGCAGGCCGCCATAGGCTCGGGCAAAGGAGCCTTAGGATGACATCATGTTCTTAGAACTCATTGCAACAGTGTTTGCCGGATTTGCCTGCGCCGGAATTGCTATGTTTCTCAATATGGTGACGGGGAAGAGGCTGCCGAAATGGGTGACTCCGGTGGCCGCTGGGCTTGGTATGATTGGGATGACGATATCCAACGAATACACATGGTTTGACCGCACGGCTGAGCGTTTGCCTGATGGCGTCGATGTTGCAATGAGGGTTGATGAGAAAAGTTGGACCCGACCCTGGACGCAGGTTTGGCCATACACAAAGCGCTTCATTGCAGTCGACACTATGACGGCTCAGACGAACGCTAGCCTGCCCGATCAACGCCTTGCGGACTTATATTTTTTCGGCCGCTGGTCGCCGGTCAATCAGGCACCAATGCTGTTCGACTGCCTCGGTGGAAGGTCTGCACTTTTGATAGACGGGGCTGAGTTCGGTGACGATGGCGCTGTAACCGATGCCGAGTGGCAGCAGATGGCCAAAGGCGATCCAATCCTGAAACTGGTCTGCGAGACTTGACAAATGCTTACCCGCCTCAACCTGCGACTTCGCATCTTCCTATTTTTCTGCCTACTGGCAGCAGGTGGAGCGGCGCTGGCCGGAGCGGCGTTGGCGTTTGGTTGGTCTCGGGCTGACGGCGATGTGTCTCAGACGCCGTTTGTTACCGCATTCATCGCTTTTGCTTTTCTCAATACCGGATTGGCTCTTGGGATCTGGCTTTTGTTCGATGAACACGTCGCAAAACCGATCAACAGGCTGTCTGCCGATCTGCGCCTTCGCGCGCATTCCGATGTTGAGACCACATTGGACACCGGTACAGCGCGCTACCTTGGCGACCTTGCACCGGCTGCCAATGCCCTGTCACAGACGGCGAACGCTTCGGTGATGGATACCGCATCGATGGTTGCGCGTGAAACGCAGCGGCTCCGGGATGAAAGTGATCGGTTAACTACGCTACTGTCTGAGATGCCGATTGCGACGATCCTGCTCAACCCCATGCAGGAAATCGTCCTCTATGATGCACAGGCGGCAAGGGTTTTGTCAGAGATAGCGCCGCCGCGGCTGAAGGCGCCACTCTCGGACTACTTCGACGTCGACGATTTGACGCGCGCGCTTGTGAAGCTCTCGGAAGATTCCGGCGAGGTTTCTTTCGATCTTTATGGAGTTTCGCGGACGCAAAAGTTTGAGGCCCGCG
>JABDPD010000074.1 GCA_013042895.1 Boseongicola sp.
TCGCCTTCCAAGACGCTACAGCGGAAAGCGGAAAATATAGGTGCATCAGCGGCACCCACCAGATCAGATCCCGATGCCTTGGAGTGGCGATCGAGAAGGCCAGCGCAAGGAGTGTTGTGATTTCGCAGAGGATGAAGACAGCAGCGAAGGTTACGACAACGCTCCAAGGAGCAATTTCCGCCAAGGGGTGGGGAAGGCCCGCGAGGACGAGCCAGAACGACCACAGAAATGGCGCAAGTATGAATTGCGAGAGACTTCCTAAGAAAACGACTTGCACGCCTAGGAACTTTTTAAGTCCAAGTTCCTTAAAAAGTCGAAAGGGCTGGCGCATGTGTACCGCCCATGTGACGGCGTAGCCTTTGATCCAGCGCGATCTTTGTCGGAGCCATGCCGGTACTTTTGCGGTCGCTTCCTCATAAGTGACTGATGAGATGAATTCGGTCCGGTAGCCTCGGCGCGCAAGTCGCAGGCCAAGGTCGGCGTCTTCGGTCACGTTGTGCGCGTCCCAGCGGCCAATTTTTTCGAGGATGCCGCGGCGGAAAAAGACCGTTGTACCGCCAAGGGGGATGGCAAACCCTATCCTCACCAAACCGGGCAAGACGAGGCGAAACCATGTGGCGTAGTCGATCGTGAAGCAGCGTGTCAGCCAGGTGTTGTGGGCGTTGTAGAAGTCGAGCACACCTTGCAGGCAGGCGACATCTTTTGGGGCGCTGGCGAAGGTTTCGGCGACGGTGCGCAACTGATCGGGTGCGGGGGCATCTTCGGCGTCGTATATGCCGATGATCTCGCCATTTGCGAAGTCGAGCGCGTAGTTCAAGGCGCGCGGTTTTGTCTGAGGCGAGCCGGGCGGAACAGTAATGATCCGCATCCACTCTGGCAGCTTAGCTTCGGCCAAGGCTTCGGCGGTTATGGTGTCGGAATACTCAAGGATTAGAAGGACTTCCAATCTGTTTTCCGGGTAGTTCAAGCGTCCCAGGCGGGTTACCAACCGAGCTGCAATGTCGCGTTCCCGGAAGAGAGGGACAAGGACGGAGATGCTGGGATACGCATGCTGGTCGAGCCTTGCAGGCCGGGTGGAGTGCCAGGTTTCACCAAAAGTGCGAGACGCGCGCAACTGAGAGACCGCGCCAGCTGTACGAAGTCCGGTGACCGCGACAAGGGTCAATGTGGCCCAGCCTGTAAGTGTCCAGATTGCAAGCGCGGTATAAAAATACCCCATCGCCAGGAACACCAACAACAGGCCACCTATGATGGCTGCGGTGCGCGTGCCGGACCAGTTGCGGCAGCTTTCGCGCAGGGATGTGCGGCGAAGCGCTTTGCCAACCAGCATCGGAGAAACGGCTATGGCGGTTGCGGCGCGTATGGACGCCAGCGAGGCCGGAAGGTGCGCCACGGGGCCAAGGCGGGACTCGAGCAACGGACGAGTGAGTTTGAAGCGGTCATAGTCAGCGGCCGCGATGAGGGTGACGCCACCTTTACTTTGGAGGGGCAGAATTTCGTTCCGAATGGCGAATTCGGGGGTTATTGCGTCAAGAAATCGGACATCGGGACATAGGTTTTCGAACTGAAGTGGGGACGTCGTTGCATCCGCGGCGGTCTTGGCCGCAGGCGCACATTTTTTGCGCAGCGAGCGGAAAATCAGTGTCATGGAACATTAACGAAAAGGGCAGCACTAACCAGCATGAGCGCCACAATAACGTCAAACGGGTTAAATCCCGGTTAAGGCTCAGGCGTTTTCGTGGGCGCGCGCGTCCATTGCGGCGGCGAAACGCTCGAACAGGTAGTAGCTGTCCATGGGGCCGGGGCTTGCTTCGGGGTGGTATTGCACGGAATATACCGGACGATCAGCCATGCGGATGCCGCAGTTTGATCCGTCAAAAAGCGAGACATGAGTTTCCACGACGCCGTCGGGCAGAGTCTGACTGTCGACGGTAAAGCCATGGTTCATTGAAGTTATCTCGACTTTTCCGGTGTCGAGGTCCTTAACCGGATGGTTCGCGCCATGGTGGCCGTGGTTCATTTTGACCGTGGTCGCACCAAGTGCGAGCGCAAGCATCTGGTGGCCGAGACAGATACCGAAGACGGGCAGGTCGGTTTGATCAAGCACGCCTTTGATCATCGGGACCGCGTATTCACCAGTAGCGGCGGGATCGCCTGGGCCGTTGGAGAGGAACACGCCGTCGGGATTGAGGGCGAGCACATCCTCGGTCGTGGCTGTGGCGGGCAGAACGGTAACGTCACAACCAGCGGAGGCGAGGCAGCGAAGAATGTTACGTTTCGCACCGTAGTCGATGGCAACGACTTTGAACTTGGCCTCGTTTTGCGGCTTGTAGCCTTCAGGCCAGGCCCACCGCATTTCGTTCCAGCGGTAAGACTGTGCGCAAGTTACGTCCTTGGCAAGATCGAGGCCCTCCAGGCCGTTGAAATCACGGGCAGATTTCACCAGTGCTTCGAGGTCGAAGTTGCCGTCAGGGTCATGGGCGAGGGCAACATGCGGTGCACCTTGCTGGCGGATGGCGCGGGTGAGGCGGCGTGTGTCGACGCCGCCGATGCCGACGCGGTCGCGACGTTCAAGCCAGTCTGTGAGTTCGGCTGTAGCGCGCCAGTTGGAAGGCTCGGTGGGGTCCCATTTGACAACGAGGCCGTCCGCGACCGGGTCGGCCGTTTCATCGTCTTCAGGCGTAATGCCGGTGTTGCCGATGTGGGGGAAAGTAAACGTGACGATCTGGCCAGCGTAGGAAGGGTCTGTCATGATTTCCTGGTAGCCGGTCATGGCAGTATTGAAGCAGAGCTCTGCGACACGCGTGCCGGTTGCTCCGAAACCTTTGCCGTAGAAAATTGTTCCATCCGCAAGAGCGAGGCAGGCAGTTGGTTTTGGCGCTGCGTCGGTCATGGGGACTCTCCTAGAGGCTGGTAAACGAACGAAGGTTTACGCGCTCGCCGTGGGAGGGTCAAGAGATTGGCTTTTTTCAGTTTTGTTGCCTTTTCAATAAGTTACGTAGGGGCCGTGCTGTTGCCGCCCGGATGGGGATTCTGTAGGCTCGCAAGTTCTGAACATGGGGATGAGCAGATATGGGTCTACGAAGTAAGATCACGCAATCGCTGAAAGAGGCGATGAAAGAAAAGGATGCGATCCGGCTGTCTACGCTGCGTTTGATCAATGCTGCGATCAAAGATCGCGACATTGCCTTGCGCTCGGGCGGTGAGGATGATGTGGGTGTCGGCGACGATGAAATCCTTGTTATCCTTGGGAAAATGGTCAAGCAGCGCCAAGAGAGTGCGCGTGCTTATGAAGAGGGCGGCCGATTGGAATTGGCCGAAAAGGAGCTGGACGAGATCAAGGTGATCACGACCTTCCTGCCACGCCAGCTGGACGAGGCTGAAACCGCGGCGGCTGTGGACAAAGCTATTGAAAAGACCGGGGCTTCTTCGATCCGGGACATGGGCAAGGTGATGGGCGAACTAAAAGGGCGCTACACCGGCCAGATGGATTTCGCCAAGGTCGGACCGATGGTCAAAGTGCGCTTATCCTGAGCTGAGATTCGGGACGAAAGCACTATGAAAAGGCGTCGAAGCGGGTTTGACGCCTTTTTCGTTAACCCATTGAAAAACAAATAATTCCACCAACAGCGGGGAGCGTCGGTATGACGTCGGTATCGTGTCGGTTTCACGTCGGTGCGCCCGCGCGCTCGGGTAGGGTTTTGGTAGGGCTTCGCCCTGAGTGGATGAAGATCAACCTCTAAGCGCTTGGGAAAGCTCATCAAACAAGGCTGCGCGCTCCTCGGGGCTGAGGAAACGGCCGATTTCGACCTCGCGGTTGTTCCCCCTCAAGGTGAGGTACTTTTCCACGGGTCCATCATCGCGAAGGTTCACGATGACCCAGTGGGGATTTGCCTCCCATGTAAGGACGGGACCTTTGTGGGGGACATGTTGGAGGCGCACTTCGTCTTCGGTGAGGGTGAGTTCCTCGCGGCTTGACCTGTCGCGTTGATTGGCGGTGATCGCGCGCCAGACCGCCGTGAGGGCGATGAGGAAGAAGAACAACAGGAACCAGACGACTGGCGAGCCGAGAAGGGCCACGAGAGGCAAGGTAAGCATGGTCGCCGTCGTGCCGATGAACCACGCAAAGCCGCGCGGCGTTAGCGACTGGTGGGGCCAAAGGGTGAGGGCGCGGGCCTCGGGTGTTTCACTCCAGACGTAGGGCATGGGAGAGATGGTAGGGCGCAAGTCAGGTCTGGGAAAGGGGGCTTGCGCGAGAAAATGCGCGCTTCTTTTTCCGTGTGCAATTTTGGGCGGGAGTGACCCCCGCCGGTGCCTCGGTCTTGGATACTTGTCGAACAGAAGACGGGGTGGTTCGGTCTGTTAGCCCGCGATGGCCTGAATGATGAAAAAGATCACGGCGGATAGGATCGCTGCGGCGGGAACGGTGATGACCCAAGCGGCGATGATTGTAAGGAAGTGCGAGCGGCGCACCAGTTTGCGGCGGCGGCGTTCTTCATTCGGGCGGTTCGGCAGGTCGGGGACTCTGACGCTGGCGCGGCGCATGCGGCGGCTGGTGTCCCACTCGCGGAAGAACCCGACGCCGAAGACGCCACCGACAGCGATATGGGTCGAGCTGACGGGCAGGCCGAGCCAGCTTGCTACGATCACGGTGATTGCGGCTGACAGGGCGACGCAATAGGCGCGCATCGGGTTCAGTTTGGTGATCTGGCTGCCGACCATGCGGATGAGTTTCGGACCGAACAAAAATAGGCCGAATGAGATACCCAAGGCGCCAATGACCATGACC
>JABDPD010000172.1 GCA_013042895.1 Boseongicola sp.
ATTGCAGGGCGTCCATCCAGACCGCCGGCAAATGCAGGCAAGCAGCGTACACCTTTGGCTTCGAGCGAGCGAATAACCGCATCATAGTGCGCGGTATCTGAAGCGAGCACATAAGACCGCATCATTAAAAGGCCTACTGTGGCCACGGGTTTGGCTGGCTTCGGAAGATCGTCGATGTTTGTCGTGATGCGACCCTTAAGATCAGGATGGTATAGTCCCACGTCAGGGTAATCGATGGGCGCTTTGGCTATTTGAACGTCCCAACTCTGCCCGGTGGCATAACGTCCGAGAAGGAAGCGGAGCATCTCCTCGATATTGTCGTCTGATCCGCCGAGCCAATACTGCATCGTCAAGAACCAAGCCCGCAGGTCCTGCGCCTTGCCGGGGATGAATTTCAAAATTCGGGGCAGGCGGCGCAGCAGTTTCATCTGCTTTTCGCCGGATGCCCCCGATGGTTTCGAGGAGCCACGCAGTTTTTTTAACAAACGCATCGCCGTGGAGGCGGGTTTGGACATATCAAGGTCGCCCATCTTGGTCAGGCGAACGATCTGGGCATCGGCGATCATACCGATAAAGGCGTCTGCACGCTCTCGGGCTTCTTCAAGGTCGGGGAGGATCGCGTTGATGTGCTCTTCTAAAAAGAGAAGGTTCGCAACTACGATGTCGGCTTGCTGAACCGCAGCGCGAGCATTTTCTAGGGCGTCTTCATTTTCAGCCCATTCTGCCGCCGAGTGTACGGAGACGGATAGGCCTGGATATTCGGCAGCCAATTGCGTTTCCACCCGCGCGGCGGGGCCGGCGGCGTGGGCATCGAGGGTGACGATCACCACGCGATACGAGGTTATCAAGCTATCATCGCGCAAAGTGGGCTTTCGCTTCGTAAAGAGTGTCGATGCTAATCTCGGTCATGCCGCGCTCGGTGGCGAAGGCTTCGGTGTTACGCTTAGCTTTGCCGCGCACGAAGAACGGGATTTTCTTTAGTTCCTTTTCGGCATCTTGCAGCCAGACGACGACATCGCCTCCGGTTGACACAGGTGGCTCTGCGACTTCGGGTGAGGCTCCGATCTCACGCGGCGAATGGCCACCGTGATGCGAGGCACCTGCGTCGTCGTGGAATTCAAAATCTTCGCGGAACATGGTGAGCAGATGTTCCTCAAGGCCCATAACAAGCGGGTGGACCCAAGTGTCGAAGATGACGTTTGCGCCTTCCCATCCCGCTTGCGGGGAATAGCGCGCAGGGAAGTCTTGCACATGCACCGGCGCGGAGATGACAGCACAAGGGATGCCAAGGCGCTTGCCGATGTGGCGCTCCATTTGCGTGCCGAGGATCAATTCGGGTTGCAGGCGCTCAATGGCTTCTTCGACGTCGAGATAATCGTCCGTGATCAGGGCTTCGACGCCGTAGGCCTTGCCAATGGTGCGCACGTCGCGGGCAAACTCGCGGTTGTAGCAACCAAGGCCGCAGACCTCGAAGCCCATTTCTTCTTTGGCGATGCGAACAGCGGCCTTAACGTGGGTGCCGTCTCCGAAGACAAAGACGCGTTTGCCTGTGAGGTAGGTCGAGTCGACGGATGCCGAATACCAAGGCTGCCGGAGGCGGCTTTCGTCAGAATGAACCGGAATTCCTGTAATTTCCGCAACTTCAGCGAGGAATTCGCGCGTCGCGCCGACGCCAATTGGCACTGTCTTGGTAAAAGGCTGACCGAACGTCCTTTCAAGCCACCTGGCCGCCGCTTCTGCGGTTTCGGGGAATAGAAGAACGTTGAAATGCGCGGCGGAGAGCTGGGCGATCTCGGTCGGAGAGGAGCCCATGGGTGCGACTACATTTACGTCTATTCCCATGTCGTTGAGGAGCGATGTCACTTCAACAATGTCATCGCGATGACGAAAACCCAGACCAGTGGGCCCGAGGATATTTGCAGTTATGTTGGTGGTTCTCTCACATGGCCTGGCAAGGTGCTTTACGATCTGGAAGAAGGTCTCGTCGGCACCGAAGTTTTCTTTACGCTGGTAGCTTGGCAATTCCAACGGGATTACAGGGATCGGCAGGTCGAGCGCGGCGGCGAGGCCGCCGGGGTCATCCTGGATAAGCTCAGCCGTACAGGAGGCGCCAACGATCAGGGCTTCGGGTTTGTATCGCTCGTAAGCTGCGTTGCACGCGTCTTTGAAAAGTGTGGCCGTGTCCGATCCGAGATCGCGGGCCTGAAAAGTGGTGAAGGTGACCGGCGGGCGGTGGTCGCGTCGCTCTATCATGGTGAACAAAAGGTCGGCATAGGTGTCGCCTTGTGGGGCGTGCAGGACGAAATGCACGCCTTCCATGCCGGTTGCGACGCGCATTGCGCCGACATGCGGTGGGCCCTCGTATGTCCAAACCGCGAGCTTCATTTCGATGCACCAAGCGAGGGGCGTTTCGCACCCTCGCGCTGCCCTGTGGGTATTTCCGGGTCAGTAGTCTGGCTTGGGTGTTCGGCCAGCATCGCGCGGCGGCGAAGGGGTCGGGTGAACAGTTCGGCGAGATCGCCGGCTTGTTCGTAGAAATGCACTGGTGTGAACACAAGCTCGATTGCCCACTTGGTGGAAAGGCCTCGTGCTTCAAGCGGATTGGCGAGGCCGAGACCGCAGACGGTAAGGTCCGGCTTTGCCGCAATCGCACGATCCAACTGTTGGTCGACGTCTTGGCCTTCTGAGATTTGCGGACCGGGAGCGAGCAATTCGAGGTCAGAACCAACAAGCC
>JABDPD010000188.1 GCA_013042895.1 Boseongicola sp.
GTCCCCCTTGACGTTACCTTGGCGCTTACAAAGACAATTGAAAAGACAAGATAAGGCAGGCGGGCATGATTGATCTCTACACATGGACCACTCCGAACGGGCGTAAGCTTTCTATTTTGCTGGAAGAACTCGGGATTGATTATGAGGCCCATGCAGTGAATATCAGCGAAGGTGAGCAAAAGTCGCCTGAGTTCCTAGAAATCTCACCTACCGGCAAAATTCCCGCCATTCGAGTCCGCGCGACAGGCCAAACCGTCATGGAGTCCGGCGCAATTATGCTTTGGCTGGCCGAACGGGAAAAGCGATTCTTGGGAGCGCCGGATGATAAAGCTTCGGTACTTGAATGGCTGATGTGGCAGATGTCGGCGCAAGGCCCCGCGCTTGGTCGCATTCACCAATTTGCGAAATACGGCAACCCGTTGGGCGAGCCTGCCGAGACAAAGGCGAGAGAACAAGGCGCGCGAGCTTACGCTGATCTGGACGCGCGTTTGGCTGATAGAGATTTCGTTTCCGGGTCAGGGCGCGGTGTATATACGATTGCGGACATGGCGATCTGGCCCTGGGTGAGCCGCTATGAATGGCACGAAACCGATCTCCATGAGTATCCCAACGTTCTGGAATGGTACCGCCGGCTCGCTGAGTGGCCGGCGGTCCAACGCGGGTATCACAGCCCGCACTTCGTTAATGACGTGCCTATGCCTTAAAGCCCAAGCGCGCCTTTCACAGCCATCATGCTGTCGCCGCCGTCTTTCGCGGTAACACCATCGAGCCAGCCTCCAAGAACGTCCGAATTGGCTGTCAGCCAAGCGGTCGCGGCGTCTGCAGGGTCTTCCCCGTCATCAAGAATTGCGCCCATGATCTCGTTCTCCATCGCAAGTGAGAACTCGAGGTTTTGCAACAGCTTACCAACGTTTGGACACGACTCCGCGTAACCAGCCGAAGTGTTGGTGAAGACGGTTGCACCACCGAGGTTGGGGCCAAACCAATCATCACCACCTTCAAGATAGGTCAGCTCGAAATTGGCATTCATCGGATGCGGTTCCCAACCAAGGAACACCACAGGCTCACCGCGCCGGTCTGCTCTGGCAACCTGCGCCAGCATGCCTTGCTCTGAGCTTTCGACAACTTCAAAGCCTTCAAGGCCAAACGCGTTCTCATCGATCATCGACTGGATCAATCGGTTGCCATCGTTACCCGGTTCGATACCGTAGATCTGCCCTTCAAGCGCGTCTGCCTGCGCGGCGATTGCCCCAAAGCTGGTTACGCCCAGATCCGCTGCAACCTTGTTTACAGCCAAAGTATACTTCGCGCCCTCAAGGTTTGCGCGCACTGTATCAACGGTCCCGGCTTCGCGGTATGGCGCGATATCGGCTTCCATTGTTGGCATCCAGTTGCCGAGGAAGACGTCAATGTCACCCTGAGCAAGTGACGTGTAAGTCACTGGCACCGAGAGGATTTTGATGTCTGTTTCATAGCCGAGTGCTTCCAGGACGACTGTCGTTGCCGCGGTTGTCGCAGTGATGTCGGTCCAACCCACGTCCGAGAAGGTGACGCTGTCACAATCGGCCAATGCGGGCGAGGCCGCCAAAACGGCGAGTACGGATAGTGTAGATTTCAAATGCATGTGCATTCCCCCTGTTTTGTTGATTGACTAGTCAATTAAAAACCAGATACCCCATTTTTGGAGTGTCAGGAAAGAGAAAACCATGCCCAAGCTCGGAATGGAACCGATAAGACGCGCAGCCTTGATCGACGCAACAATCGCCGAAATCGGCGCGACGGGCTCTTTGGACGTGACTGTGGGCAAGATTGCGCGCCGGGCAGGGGTCTCATCCGGGCTTGCGCATCACTACTTTGGCGGCAAAGAAGACATTCTTTTAGCAGCCATGCGACATGTGATGCGGGAGTACGCGCGAGAGGTTCTGCGCGGACTGCAGCACTCTGACACGCCCTTGGAGCGCGTTGAGGCCATCGTCAAAGGCAGTTTTGCTATTTCGAATTTTCGCGCTGATACCATTGCCGCGTGGTTGAATTTCTATGTGCTGGCATTGTCCTCCGCGTCGGCGCGGCGGCTGCACCGGATATATGCAGCCCGACTGCGATCGAACCTGAGTCACGCCTTTCGCCCATTGGTGGGAGACCGTGCAGAGGATTTGGCAGCCAGAACTGCAGCCCTGATCGACGGCCTCTATCTTCATCAGGGCTTGGCTCAGAATACCCCGGACGGTGAAGGCGCAATGCGCCATGTCATCCAGTTCGTCGAGAATGAAGTCGGAGTGTGATATGCAAGCGGACTATGTGATTGTTGGTGCTGGCTCTGCTGGTTGTGCGATGGCGTATCGGCTTTCTGAAGCAGGTCACTCGGTGTTGATAATTGAATACGGCGGTACCGATATTGGGCCCTTTATCCAGATGCCGGCCGCACTCAGCTATCCGATGAATATGTCGCGCTATGACTGGGGCTTCATGAGCGCACCGGAACCGCATCTGGACAATCGCAAATTGGTGGTTCCGCGCGGTAAAGTCATCGGCGGCTCGTCGTCGGTGAATGGCATGGTTTACGTTCGCGGACATGCCCGCGATTTTGACACTTGGGCGCAGATGGGAGCGGCAGGTTGGTCCTATGCAGATGTGCTTCCGTATTACCTCCGGCTTGAAAACTGGCATTCGCAATCTGGTGGCAACCCAGAATGGCGGGGGTCAGATGGGCCTCTTCATGTTTCTCGGGGGCCGCGCAAGAACCCGCTTTACCACGCCTTTGTCGATGCTGGGAGGCAAGCCGGATACGAGACAACAGACGATTACAATGGCGAACAACAAGAGGGTTTTGGCCCTTTTGAGCAAACCGTCTGGAAAGGCCGGCGTTGGTCAGCCGCGAACGCGTATCTTCGTCCGGCGTTGAAGCGTGAGAACTGTGTTCTGGTGCATGGTCTGGTACAGCGTGTCGTTATCGAGAATGGGCGCGCTGTTGGCGTTGAGGTGGATAAGGGCGGCACGGCCGAGGTGATCCGCGCCGACAAGGAGGTCATTCTCGCGGCCTCATCGATCAACTCGCCGAAGTTGCTAATGCTTTCAGGAATTGGACCGGGTGAACACCTTGCGGATCACGGCATTGAAGTCATCGCAGATAGGGCCGGGGTGGGGCAGAACTTGCAGGACCATTTAGAAGTATACTTCCAGATGGCGTCCAGTCAGCCGATCACTCTTTACAAGTACTGGACTTTGTTCTGGAAAGGCGTGCTCGGCGCGCAATGGTTGATGAGCAAGACCGGTCTCGGTGCGTCAAATAACTTTGAAAGCTGCGGGTTCATACGTAGCCGGGCTGGTGTGGAATACCCCGACATACAGTTCCATTTCTTGCCGATGGCCGTGCGGTACGATGGCAAAGCGGCGGCAGAAGGTCACGGTTTTCAGGCCCATGTCGGCCCAATGCGCAGCCCCTCCCGTGGATCTGTTACGCTTGCTTCCTCCGATCCGAAAGTGGCTCCAGATATCCTGTTCAACTACATGTCGACCGAGCAGGATTGGCAGGATTTCCGCCAGGCGGTGCGTCTCACACGCGAAATCTTCCAGCAAGAGGCGTTTAGACCCTTCGTCAAACACGAAATTCTTCCGGGCGACGCCGCGGTTAGTGACGAGGACATCGATGCATTCATTCGCGAACACGCGGAAAGCGCATACCACCCTTGCGGCACGTGTCGCATGGGAGACGCCAGCGATCCGGGAGCTGTAGTTGATCCAGAATGTCGCGTGATTGGTGTTGATAGGTTGCGCGTTGCTGACAGTTCGATCTTCCCGCAAATCACTAATGGGAACCTCAACGCACCGTCGATCATGGTTGGAGAGAAGGCGAGCGATCACATACTTGGACGGCGCTTGCCGCGTGACGAGCGGGCGCCCTGGGTGCATCCAAATTGGCAGGTCGATCAGCGTTGATCAGGCGCTTTTTTCGAGACCAAACGTGTCATGGAGCGCCTGAACTGCAAGCTCCATGTACTTACGGTCGATCAGTACCGAGATTTTGATCTCTGAGGTCGTGATAACCTTGATGTTGATGCCCTCATCGCGAAGAGCTTCGAACATCTGACTGGCGACACCAGCATGGCTGCGCATCCCGATACCGACTACTGAGATTTTGGCCACGTCGCTGTCAGTAACCAGTTCCGAAAAGTTGATCTCACCTGACGCTTGCGCCGCGGCCATCGCCTGCTCGGCGCGCGCGATTTGGTTGACCGGCAACGAGAAGGTCATGTCCGTCCGACCATCTTCTGAAATGTTTTGAACAATCATGTCTACATTGACCGAGGCATCAGCCAGAGGCCCGAAAATTGCTGCGGCAATGCCCGGACGGTCGGCAACGCTGAGAAGAGTCATCTTGGCTTCATCGCGGCTAAAGGCGACGCCAGCTACCACATTGCTTTCCATAATTTCCTCCTCGGCACACACCAGCGTGCCCGCATTGTCGTCATTGTCTTCAAAACTCGAGAGAACCCGAAGACGCACTCCGTATCGCATGGCCAGCTCAACCGACCGTGTTTGAAGGACTTTGGCCCCCAACGACGCCAGCTCCAGCATTTCCTCGAACGCGATCTTGTCGAGCTTACGGGCCTTCGACGTGATCCGTGGGTCTGTCGTATAAACTCCATCGACGTCCGTGTAGATGTCGCAACGCTCGGCTCCAAAAGCCGCGGCAAATGCTACGGCCGTTGTGTCGGAACCGCCTCTGCCCAAAGTAGTGATCCGTCCCTCGGGGCTTATGCCCTGGAATCCCGCTACCACGGCAACCTTCATGCCTTCGCCAAACTTGGCGTTGATGTTGTCGGTTGGGATCTCTTCGATCCGCGCTGAGGCATGCGCCGAGTTAGTCTTCAATGGCACCTGCCAACCGGCCCATGACCGTGCAGGCACGTCCATTTCCTGAAGCGTCAACGCCATCAAACCGGCGGTTACCTGCTCGCCCGAGCTTACGACCGCATCGTACTCGCGCGCATCAAAGAGGGGTGAAGTCTCCTCAACCCATCCAACCAATTCATTGGTTTTTCCCGACATTGCCGAAACGATGACGATAACATCATAGCCGTTCGCAACTTCGCGCCCGACGCGCTTTGCAGCCCGGCGAATACGGTCAAGAGTAGCGACCGATGTGCCGCCGAATTTCATCACGAGTGTAGGCATGGATGCGCCAATATCCTTTGTCCTCGAGCCGCCTGTTAAGGGATAGTCGACCGCAGGACAAGTGCGGGGAGGCGGGAAAGTCTAGTTCGTTTTGGCTTTGGGGATAAAGGGCAAAGGCAGCGCCGGGACACCATCTTCTGCCAGTCGTTTGGCATCCTCCGGGGCAACCTCACCATAGATCGACCGCGTCGGCTTGTCGCCAAGGTGCATCTCGGTGGCTTCCTTGGCAAAGTTGGACCCGACGTAGTCTGAATTCTGCTCTACATGATTTCGGAGCTTTTCCATGGCCTTCGCCATTTCCGGGTCGGGCGCTGATACCACCGGCTGTGAGGTCAGGTTCGATGTCTCCGCTGGTGTCGCGGCCTTTTTGCGCGAAGTCGTCACGCCTGGAGCCATGAGTGATTTCTCAACCTTTTGCGATCCACAACCAGGGCATTCGACCATGCCAGAGGATGCAAGGCTCTGGTAAGCCTCAGCAGACTGAAACCAGCTTTCAAACTGGTGGTCCTGGTCGCATTTCAGGTTGTATCGGATCATTTTCGAAACCCGTCTGGAGCATTGGTTCAGGAGATGTATGTCAAAATGGACCGAGTTTCAATTCTGTATGGTCTACGCGGGTGAAACAGACGGAGTCGCATGACCGACGCGTAGGCTCAATGCAAACAAGGCTAGAACCGCTGCGACACCTGCAATGTTGACCATCAGTATGCCGGGCCAGAGGCATGCAATCCCGGCGGCAGCCGCAAAGGCACGCATGGGCCAGTTAAGCCGGCGCTCAAGGCAACCCTGCAACGCCCCGGCTAACCCGTAGATGCCAAATATGGCGAAGCCAAATATCACCAGAGCAGCGCCCCAGTCGCCCGACAGGAAAGGTGTGTAGGCCATGAGGAGCGGCACGATATAAAGCCCCTTCGCCAGCTTCCAGCTCTCCACGCCAGTGCGCATCGCAGGTGCTTTCGCGATCGCAGCCGCCGTGAATGAGGCGAGTGCTACCGGTGGGGTCACATTGCTGTCCTGACTGAGCCAGAAGATAATCATATGCGCTGATAATATCGCAGCCACGGCTGCCTCTGGCGGAACCGTCAGGTCGCGCAATGGGGCAGCGACTTCAAGCGGAAGTGCACGGATGATCTCAGTCGCTTGTTCTATGGGTATGGGCCCAGATAACAAACTCATGGTCTCTGGCGCTCCTAGCATCAGCACGGCCTTAGCACCGTCATTCAACACGCCGGATGCCAGAGCATCTATGACGACCCGATCCGAAATCATCCCTGCAATCGCAGGTGCTGAAAGCGTCGCGATAACGATATAAGCCGCCGTCACAGGCAGCCCCATTCCCAGCACTAGGCTCGCGATCGCGATCAGAGTGAGTGCAATGAGGAGATTTCCGCCCGCCCATCCCGCGATCATAAGGCTAAAGGTATTTCCAATGCCCGCCGTAGAGATCACATTGACTACAAGACCAACTGAACAAAGCAGGACTGCGGTCATGATCATGCCTTTGGTTCCCATCACCAAAGCTTCCAGAACTGCGCTTGGCCCCATTGGATTTTGTGTCAGCCAACTGGAAGCAATCACCGCAAGAATCCCGAAGACAGCGGCATAGGCAGGTGTGAAGCCCATCACCAGCATGGTGATCAAACCTGCAATCGGGATCACAAAGCTGGCGCCCCCTTTGCGGAATGCCGTACCTAGTGTTTCACCGTCATTCTCCATTGGCGGCAATTCAAGCCGTTTGGCTTCGATGCGAACGAAGAAGGCAACTGACAAGAAATACAAGAGCGCCGGAAGCGCTGCGACTGCAACGATCCTTTCGTAGGAAATCTGTGTGAAACTTGCCATTACGAAAGCACCAGCCCCCATAATCGGCGGCATCAACTGGCCACCGGTTGAGGCTGCCGCCTCAACGCCACCAGCGAATGGCGCGCGGAACCCTGCGCGTTTCATCAATGGTATGGTAATCACGCCGGTCGAGGCTGTATTTGCAACGGCCGAACCCGATATTGTGCCGGTCAGTCCACTCGCGATCACCGCAACGATGCCCGGGCCGCCTGCCATTTTGCCAGCTACCGCTTGCGCGATATTGATCACAAAGTCGCCTGCACCCGAACGCAAAAGGAAAGCGCCGAAGATTATGAAAAGAAAGACAAATGTCGCGGAAATCCGAGCGATCGTTCCAAACATTGCGTCGTCGCCAAACAGCGAGCGAAACGCGATCGTTTCCCAGGAGAGGCCGGGAAAACTGAAGACTCCGCTGATATACTGCCCCCAAAATCCCACGTAGGTGAGCGCCGTAATGATAAGTATCGGTATGACCCAACCGGTTAGGCGTCGCGTGAACTCCAGTCCACCCAGGATACACAATCCGATTGCGATCCAATCCAAAGGCACAAGGTTCACACCACGATCATAAATCGGGGTCTCAGCATAGGGAATATAGATAGCCGCCGCTGCCACGGCCGCGCCGAATACCAGATCAAACGCGAACAGCCCACGGCTCTGCGTCTTTCCGCGGATCATGGGATTATAAACTGCGGCCAGAAATGCAAAGCCCGCGAAATGGTACGCGTTCCGCTGAAACTCGGAAATAAAGGGATCAAATGCTACATAGATGTGGCCGACCGCTATGAACAAACATAATCCGTGCAAGGCCGACATGGCCCAGCCTTCGAATTGCCGCACACTCGGCGGTTGGACTTCGGTCTCGTCGCTCACCTTAGGCCCCCTTCTTTCTGGCCAAATCATTCTAGGGGGTCCGAGGAACGAAGTCCCCCGGTTTGTCGCCCGCCGCTAAGCGGGCGACATCCATTCTCACTTGGCCATCAAA
>JABDPD010000190.1 GCA_013042895.1 Boseongicola sp.
CCGGTACCTTTCAGGAAGGGCGTTCAACACCAGTGAAACCCGGATGTGCGACCCGCGGTTGAGCGCATTTGCGAAAGCAAAGAAGCTGGCGGCTGCCATGGCGTAGCCCGCATAATTTGCCGCCCCCGGAAAGATCTCGCCTGTCCAACGCGCCACCATCTGCGCAACGATGAGCAGAAGAATTGCGATAAGACACAAGGCGGCCAGAATACCCGAAGCGAGATAAAGACTGTCCAAGCCTCGGCGTGTAATCCTCAGAAGTCCTGACATGATGTGGAATCCATCGGTACTGGAAGTGAAAAGGGCCAGCCCCGAAGGGCTGGCCTTCAGAAAGCTTTATTGTGCCGCGTTAAACGCGTCGACAATCGCCTGACCTGTGTCACCAGCAGCCTCAAGCCACTCGGCGGCCATCGTCGCACCAACTTCGCGCAGATCGCTCATCAACTGATCGCCAGCAGGCTGGACAGTCATGCCACCAGCGGCAAGACCCGCAAGAGTGAATCCAGTGTACTCCTTGGCGCGCCATGTGCCTGCGTATTCCGCCATACCGGCACAAGCGTTGATTACATTCTTGTTAGCGTCCGACACATCGGCCCAGACGTCATTGTTCACCAGCATATAGTTGCGTGGCAACCAAGCATCGACCGAATAGAAGTGGCTCAAGCTTTCCCAAACCTTGCGATCATAGCCCGTAGCACCCGATGAAACCATCGACTCGGCTACACCAGTGGCAAAGGCTTGGCTGATCTCGGCGGCTTCAATGGACACAGGAAGCATCTTGGTCAGCTCAGCCATACGCGCGGTGGCATTGTTGTAGGACCGGAATTTCAGACCTTCCATATCGGCAACAGAGTTTACTTCCTTGTTGAAGTACAGGCCCTGCGGTGGCCACGGCACGGAATAGAGCATCGTCATGTTCTGCTCTGCCAGCAGCTCCTGAACATGCGGCTTGGCTGCTTCATAGAGCTTTTCATGCTCATCAAAGGAGGACACAAGAAACGGAACGGAATCCCAGCCGAAGATCGCGCTTTCATTCTGGTGGCCGGAGAGGAGACGCTCACCAATAGGCACCTGACCGGTCTGAACAGCGCGCTTTATGTCGCCGCCAGCAAACAGCGAGCCCGACGGGTGAGTTGTGATCTCGATGTCACCGCCCGTACCAGTCGTCACGCAATTGGCGAATTCAGCGCCTGTCACCGAGTGAAAGTTGGACCCCGAATACGCCATCGGCAGGTCCCACTTTTCCTCTGCCATGGCAGGCAGCGTCATTATTGCGGTCGTGGCCAGCGCTACGCATGCTGTTGTCATTTTTTTCATGGTTTTCTCCCTATGATCAGTTTTTTGTCGCGACCTCATGCAAAGCGCATGGGGTCAAATGCACCGATATCGGTGTTGGTGGGTTGGTTCGCAACAAGACCTGCAACGATCCTTCCCGTTTTGGCTCCACCCGTCAATCCGATATGATGGTGGCCGAATGCCGTATAGACGCCAGTGGCGCGCACCTCGCCAATCAGAGGTAAGCTATCCGATGGCGCAGGCCGATGACCCAGCCATTCGACCTCCTCTGATGCCTCAAGGTTTGGAAACGCCGCTTTGGCCTGCCTGCGCAAAAGATCCAGCGCGGGCTTTGACGACCCCGCCTCTAGCCCGCCAAATTCAACGACACCCGCGCACCGCAAACCGGCCTGCATCGGCGTCGCTACAAATTTCCCACTTGCAACCATGATCGGATGCGAAGGCCCCCCCGTCGCGTCTTTCCAGATGATGTGATAGCCGCGCTCAGTTTCGATCGGAATGGACAGGCCCAGCTTTTTCATCATCGGCTTGGACCAAACTCCGGTCGCAAGCACCGCCCGGTCACACTCCTTGCGCCCCTGATCGGTCACAACACCAGTGATTTTGTCATCCGTCAGCTCGAAATCTTTAATCTCAGCCTGAACGACTGCGCCGCCCAGTGCCTCAAAGACACCCGCAAGCGCTTTCACATAGCCGCCCGGATCGCGAATGAAGGCATGATTCTGCATCGTCGCCAAAAGTCCGACGTCCGGCGACAAGTTTGGCTCGTACTCTCTCGCCGCCTGCCCCTCCCGCAACACGGGCTCAAACCCAGCCTCACGCCGCAAACCCCAAGTATAAGCGTCGGCTTCAAAGGCTGCACGGTCTTTATATGCAAAGGAGTAATCGCAATCCTTCACCCACTCAGCCGCGTCTGTATCTGAGACCATCGCCTTGTGCTGATCGACGCTGTCGCCAACGATCGTGGTCAATCCCTTTGAGATGCGGCGCGTATCGGCGTCATTGGCATTTGACATGTACTTCATCAGCCACGGTGCCAAACGCGGGAAGTATCCCCAGCGCATAAACAGCGGAAAGTCCGGGTTCATCAGCATTCCGGGAGCCTTACGCATCAAC
>JABDPD010000195.1 GCA_013042895.1 Boseongicola sp.
ATACACACTTGAACCGCCCCTAAAACTCCCGCAGAACCATGGAAACCAGGGGACAGTCCATGCGCATCGCTACCTTCAACATCAACGGCATCAAAGCCCGTATCGGCGCTCTCACAGACTGGCTCAATGACCAAAAACCTGACGTCGCCTTTCTGCAGGAAATCAAATCCGTTGATGAGAACTTCCCTCGCGAACATTTCCAAGACCTTGGCTATACCGTTGAAACTCATGGACAAAAGTCCTTCAACGGCGTGGCGATCCTTTCGCGACTTCCGCTCGAAGATGTGACCCGCGGCCTGCCCGGCGACGACAGTGATGAACAAGCCCGCTGGATCGAGGCGACCGTGATTGGTGACAAAAGACCCGTCCGCGTATGCGGTCTCTATATGCCCAACGGCAACCCATGCCCCGGCCCAAAATACGACTATAAGCTCGCCTGGATGCGACGCATGAAGATTCGCGCGCAAACCCTTCTAAACACAGAAGAACCCGGCGTCATGTGCGGCGACTACAACGTCATTCCTCAAGACGAGGACGCCGCCCGCCCCGAAGCATGGCAAACCGACGCCCTCGCTCGCCCCGAAACCCGCGCCGCCTACCGCGAGATTTTGAACCTTGGCTTCACGGAAGCCTTTCGCGCCCGCACCTTGGGGCCCGAAAACTACTCGTTCTGGGACTACCAGGCCGGAGCGTGGAACCGAAACGATGGCATCCGCATCGACCTTCATCTCCTCACCCCTCAAGCCGCTGATCTTCTTCAAAATTGCTGGATCGAAAGCGCTGTTCGGGGCCGCGAGAAACCCTCCGACCACGTCCCCGTCTGGCTGGAACTCGACGCCTGACATCAACGCCACATTTTCGCCCGCACCCGTTGATAACCTTTTGGAAACTCCGGAGACGCAAAATGAAGTACCTTATCCCAAGCGCCCTCACAGCACTCGCACTGGTCAGCGCACCAACCGACACCTTTGCCGCCGGAAAAGGCGCTAAAAACTGCCCGCCGGGTCTCGCAAAGAAAACTCCGGCCTGCGTTCCGCCCGGGCTCGCAAAAAAGGGTGGCTACGCTATCGGGGATCACGTTTATGATCCCGATTATGTCATCCTCAGAAACGGCGACCGCGTGATTTTCGAGGGACGCGAATACACGGTTGTCGACACAACGAGCGGCACTATCCTACGCCGCGGGAACGACAGTTACCGGCTTCCACGTGACCGATCTTCAGACTACGTGCGTATCGGAGACAATCTGATCAAGGTCGACCGCCAAACAAAGGAAGTCATCGAACTGATCCGCCTCGCCGACCTTATCCTCGGCTAATCCGCAATCGTCGGCCAGCAAAACTCGCTTGAGCGTCCACCAGCGACTACTCCATCGACCTCAACGAGCCCCGTTACTCCGCCGCAACACGCGCCACACCAAGCATCTCTGCCAGATAGTGCCCCGTATGCGACGCCTCTATCAAAGCAACCTCTTCAGGCGTGCCCACAGCTACAATCTCCCCGCCTCCATCACCACCTTCAGGTCCGATATCGATGATCCAATCGGCCGTTTTTATCACATCTAAATTGTGCTCAATCACCACAACAGAATTGCCCTGCTCCACCAATTCATGCAGCACTTCCAACAGCTTGCGCACATCTTCAAAATGCAAACCCGTTGTGGGTTCATCGAGAATATAGAGCGTCCGCCCGGTTGATCGTTTTGCTAACTCCTTCGAGAGTTTCACGCGCTGCGCCTCACCGCCCGACAGCGTCGTCGCCTGTTGCCCAACCTTGATATAGCCAAGCCCAACACGCATCAGTGCATCCATCTTCTCGCGGATCGAGGGCACCGCTTTAAAGAACGTCTGAGCATCCTCCACGGTCATATCCAACACGTCCGCAATCGACTTGCCCTTGAAGCGGATTTCCAGCGTCTCGCGATTGTACCGCGCGCCCTTGCAGGTCTCGCAGGTCACATAAACGTCCGGCAAAAAGTGCATCTCAATCTTGATTACACCATCACCCTGACAGGCCTCGCAGCGTCCGCCTTTTACGTTGAATGAGAAACGTCCCGGCTTGTAGCCACGCGCCTTTGACTCCGGCAGACCGGCAAACCAATCCCGGATCGGCGTAAACGCTCCTGTGTATGTTGCCGGATTCGATCGCGGCGTCCGTCCGATCGGTCGTTGGTCGATATCAATAACTTTATCTAGGAATTCCAATCCCTTAATTGTCTCACACGGTGCTGGCGTCTGCCGAGCGCCATTGAGACGCATCGAGGCGGTTTTAAACAGTGTCTCAATCGTCAGCGTAGACTTCCCGCCACCGGACACACCGGTCACACAAACAAATTTTCCGAGAGGAAATTCCGCCGTCACGTCCTTCAAATTGTTGCCGGTCGCTCCAACAACCTTCAACACCTTCTTATTCCCGTTACGCCGCTCGCTTGGCACTGCTATCTCACGGCGCCCTGCAAGGTAGTCACCCGTCACACTCTTTTTGTTCGCGATGATCTTTGCAGGCGTGCCTTGCGCAACCACCTCGCCACCATGAACGCCCGCACCGGGCCCAATATCGAACACATAGTCGGCTTCTCGTATGGCTTCCTCGTCGTGCTCAACCACGATCACCGTATTGCCCTGATCGCGCAGGTTCTTCAGCGTTAGAAGAAGGCGATCATTGTCGCGTTGATGAAGCCCAATCGACGGCTCATCCAGCACGTAAAGCACACCCGTCAGACCTGAGCCAATCTGGCTCGCCAACCGGATTCGCTGACTCTCGCCACCAGACAAAGTGCCCGCGTTACGCGCTAGCGTCAGATACTCCAATCCAACATTGTTGAGGAACCCCAACCGTTCCCGGATCTCCTTCAAAATCGCCCGCGCAATCTCATTGTTTTGCGCGCTTAACGCATCCGGAGCCGCCTCAATCCACGCCAGCGCCTCACGGATTGACATCTGCACAACTTGACCCACGTGCAGCCCACCAATTTTTACCGCCAAAGCCTCTGGTCTCAAACGAAACCCGCCGCAGGTCCCGCACGAACGATTGTTCTGAAACCGTTCAAATTCCTCTCTGATCCAATTCGAATCCGTCTCGCGATACCGCCGTTCCATGTTAGGAATGACACCCTCAAACGGTCGCGAAACCTGATAGACACGCCCGCCCTCATCGTAGCGGAATTTGATCTCCTCTTTGCCCGATCCATACAGGAACACTTGCTGCACTTTTTCAGGCAAATCCTTCCATTTCGTTTCTTTGTCGAAATCAAAATGCTTCGCAATTGCTTCAATTGTTTGCAAAAAATACGGGGACTTGCCCTTGCGCCAGGGTGCTAAGGCTCCGTCATAGATTTTCAAGTTTTTATCGGGGACGACCAAGCGCTCGTCAAAGAACAGCTCAACACCAAGCCCGTCGCACGACGGACAAGCACCGAATGGAGCGTTGAACGAAAACAGCCGAGGCTCGATCTCAGGGATGGTGAAACCACTGACAGGACAGGCAAATTTCTCCGAAAACGTGAAACGCTCGGCCTCTTCATCTTCCTTTACAGCCGTCTCGAGGATCGCAATTCCGTCCGCCAAATCCAACGCTGTGCGAAACGAATCCGCTAGGCGTGTCTCAAGCCCTTCGCGCACGACAAGGCGGTCTACAACCACATCAATGTCGTGACGAAACTTTTTATCCAAAGTCGGAGGTTCGTCCAATTCATAGAATTGTCCGTCAACTTTTACGCGTTGAAATCCCTGTTTACGAAGTTCTAAGAATTCCTTGCGATATTCACCTTTACGGTCACGCACGATGGGGGCCAAAAGAAACGCCCGGGTCCCCTCCTCCATCGTCATAACGCGATCAACCATGTCTTGCACTTGTTGTGCTTCAATCGGCAAACCTGTTGCCGGCGAATAAGGAGTTCCCGCGCGCGCAAACAAAAGGCGCAGATAGTCATAAATCTCAGTCACTGTGCCCACGGTCGAACGCGGGTTCTTCGATGTTGTCTTCTGCTCAATCGAAATCGCAGGCGACAAACCCGAGATATGATCGACGTCGGGCTTCTCCATCATATCAAGGAACTGACGCGCATAGGCCGACAGGCTCTCGACATATCGACGCTGGCCCTCCGCATAGACCGTATCGAAGGCCAGCGAGGATTTGCCCGAACCTGACAGCCCGGTGATCACGACCAATTTGTCGCGCGGAATGTCGACATCGATATTCTTCAGATTGTGTTCTCGCGCGCCGCGCACTTCGATGTTCTTTAACTCGGCCATTCGCTCACCTCTTGCCTTACCCCGGAGAGATAGCGACGCTGCCGCAAACCTCAATGGCGCAAATAGAACATTACAAGAACATTAACGGTGCGTCACGCGGAATTCGCAATCTTTCTGTGGATAAGCCAGACGAAAACAAATCCCACAGCAGAAACACCCATCGCGACAAGCGCCAGACCATCGAAACCAAAGACAGCAACGGCGGCGAACAAAGGCGCCGAGGCCGCGGTCCCAATGTTGCCAAGCTGAGCAAGCGCGCCATTGGCGCGCGCTTGATCGGCGGGATCCTCATTCAACGCTGGCACGTTCGCAAAAGACGCACCAGGTACCAGCCCAATTACCACGAACAACGCCAGAACGACCCAGACCTGAACGCCACTTGGCAGCGAAAGCGCTCCTGCAAGGCCAAGAACGGTCAATAAAAACCCTGCCAACAAAATGGACTTCGGCGCAAACCAACGCGCCAGCCACCCAGCACCAAATGTACCAACCAAGGCTACCAAAGGCAAAACTGGCGCCGTCCATATCCCGATCGCACCCGGAAGAAACGTGAGCAGACCGAGGAATATCACTGTGTGACAAAGGAACCCCAGCGCCGGAGCAACCATGCGCGGATTGGTATAGATCGCGACATGGCGCGCCCAAACGTTACCCTCCCAGGCCCCGCGCGCCACACCGCGCGGCAACATCGGCCAAAGCACAGCTACCAACACTAACCCGAACACACCGTGCGCTACGAAAACTTGTGACGGCCCGCCCAGCATTGGGATTACCGCCGCTGCTCCCGCAAATCCAACGCCAAAAAAAGTCCCCCAAAGCCCCATCGCAACCGGCACGTCTTTCGGGTGTGAAATCGCCGCCATCAACG
>JABDPD010000076.1 GCA_013042895.1 Boseongicola sp.
CCTTCGCCGCCCTTCATGACCTCGACGCTTCAGCAAGAGGCCAGCCGCAAATTCGGATTTGGCGCGCGCCAGACAATGCAGGTCGCTCAGCGTCTCTACGAAGCAGGGCACATCACCTACATGCGGACCGACGGCATCGACATGGCGCCCGAGGCCGTCGCCTCGGCACGCGACGCGATCAAAGCGCGCTACAACGACAAATACATCCCCGACAATCCGCGCATTTACAAAAACAAGGCCAAGAACGCTCAAGAAGCCCACGAGTGTATACGCCCGACCGAGATGACAGCCGACGCCGAGAGCCTGTCTTTGCGCGACGCCGACCAAAGGAAGCTTTACGACCTGATCTGGAAACGCACGCTGGCGAGCCAGATGGCTAGCGCGAAGATGGAGCGCACCACCGTCGACATCGCCAGCCGCGACGGTCAGGTTGAGTTGCGCGCAACCGGTCAAGTCATTCTTTTTGATGGTTTTATTCGCGTCTACGAAGAAGGCCGCGATGACGTGGTAGATGACGACGACAAGCGTCTGCCGCAGATCATGGAAGGCGAAAGGACCGACAAAAAGTCCGTCACCCCCGAACAGCACTTCACCCAGCCCCCGCCCCGATACACCGAAGCCACGCTGGTCAAGCGCATGGAAGAGCTCGGCATCGGCCGCCCTTCGACTTATGCCTCGATCGTCACCACAATCCAGGATCGCGGCTACGTTCACAAAGACAAGAATCGCCTGTTCCCCGAAGACAAGGGCCGTCTTGTCATCGCCTTTCTGGAGAACTATTTCCGCCGCTACGTCGGTTACGAATTCACCGCAAACCTCGAAGAAGAGCTCGATGACATCACCGCCGGAAGCCGTGAATGGCAGGATGTTCTGGCCCGTTTCTGGCGCGACTTCAAAGCGGCCATTGAAGAAACAGCTGACCTTCGGATCACCGAAGTTCTTGAGAAGATTAACGAAGTTCTCGAACCCCACCTGTTCCCGCCCACAGAAGAAGGCGGCGATCCACGCCTCTGTCCCAACTGTGGCGCGGGTCGACTTTCTATGCGCACCGCCCGTTCCGGTGGCGCGTTTATTGGTTGCTCGAACTACCCCGAATGCCGCTATACCCGCGCCTTCGGCCCCCCCGGAACCGAACCCGAAAGCTCGATCCCGCCAGAAGGTAAGATGCTCGGCACGGATGAAGGCGACAACATCTGGGTCCACAAGGGCCGTTTTGGCCCCTACGTGCAGCGCGGCGAGGTCACCGAAGACAACAAGAAACCCCCGCGCCAGTCCATTCCAAAAGAATGGCCGCCGGAAGACGTCGAATTGGAAGCCGCCGTCAAGCTCTTGGCATTACCAAGAAAAATCGGCCCTCACCCCGAAGACGGAGTGCCGATCTGGGCCAATATCGGGCGCTACGGTCCATACCTCAAGTATGCCGAGAGCACCTCGGATCGTGGTGGCGTCAATGCCAACCTCGAAAGTATTGATGAGGTCTGGACAGTCGGCATGAACCGCGCCGTTGAGCTTATCGCCGAAAAGGTGGCATCTCGTGGACGCAGGGGCGTCGCCAAGACATTGAAAGACCTGGGTGATCATCCCGAGAGCGGCGGCAACATCTCGATCATGGATGGTAAGTACAGGCCTTACGTCAAATGGGAAAAAGTCAACGCAACGCTTCCCAAGGAGATCAGCGCAGACGATCTGACAATCGCGCAAGCCGTTGACCTTATTGACGCAAAAGCCGCGACCAAAGGCAAGAAGAAGAAAACCCCGGCCAAGAAGAAAGCTCCTGCGAAAAGGAAGGCTACGGCAAAGAAATAGTCGCTCCAATGGCCGCGCTGCACCGCAGCGATTGACTTTGCAGGGACCAAGCGTCAAAACCTCCGGCAACACTTGCCCGAGGAGACAGCCGCATGAAAAAAGTCTATGCAAACGCAACCGAGGCATTGGAGGGCGTGCTGCGCGATGACATGCTCATCGCAGCTGGTGGATTTGGTCTTTGCGGCATCCCGGAGTTGCTTCTTCAAGCGATCAAAGAAAGCGGCGTCAAGGACCTAACGTTTGCGTCCAACAATGCTGGCGTTGACGATTTCGGCATCGGCATTCTGCTCCAGACCAAGCAGGTCAAAAAGATGATTAGCTCCTATGTCGGCGAGAACGCTGAGTTCATGCGTCAGTACCTCTCAGGCGAGCTTGAGCTTGAGTTCAACCCGCAAGGCACCTTGGCCGAGCGCATGCGAGCTGCCGGCTGCGGCATTCCGGGGTTCTACACTAAAACCGGCGTCGGAACTGTCATCGCCGAGGGCAAAGAACATAAAGATTTCAACGGGGAAACCTACATCCTCGAAGAAGGCATCTTCGCAGATCTTTCTATCGTAAAAGCATGGAAGGCCGACGAAACTGGCAACCTGATTTTCCGTAAAACAGCGCGGAATTTCAATCCACCGGCCGCCATGTGCGGCAAGCTCTGCGTAGCTGAAGTGGAAGAGATCGTTCCAACCGGAAGCCTCGATCCGGACAAGATCCACTTACCGGGCATCTACGTCCACCGCCTCATTCAAGGCGATCACGAAAAGCGCATCGAACAGCGCACAACCCGTCAGCGGGAGGAAGCATAATGCCTTGGGATCGTAATCAGATGGCCGCCCGCGCGGCGCAGGAACTCGAAGACGGCATGTACGTTAACCTCGGCATCGGCATTCCGACACTGGTCGCCAACTATGTGGGCGACAAGGACATCACGCTGCAGTCCGAAAACGGCATGCTTGGCATGGGCCCTTTCCCATTTGAAGGCGAAGAAGACCCAGACCTCATTAATGCAGGTAAACAGACGATTACCGAACTAAACCGCACGGCCTACTTCGACAGTGCACAGTCATTTGGCATGATCCGCGGCGGCAAAATCGCGGCCGCGATCCTTGGTGCGATGGAAGTCAGCGAGAAAGGCGATCTGGCGAACTGGATGATCCCCGGAAAGCTCGTTAAGGGCATGGGCGGAGCGATGGACCTCGTCGCGGGCGTTGGTCGCGTGATCGTCGTGATGGATCACACGAATAAACATGGCGTTTCCAAAGTGTTGAAAGAATGCACCCTACCACTCACAGGCAAAAGCGTTGTTGACCTCATCATCACTAATCTCGGCGTTCTGGAAGTCGGCCACAAAGGTCTGCACATCCTTGAATGCGCCGACGGTGTCACCCACGACGACATCCGAGCAGCGACTGAGGCAACCATCGTTTGATGATGGACGACATCCGAAAGGAAATCGACGGCTCCAAAGGACGGTATGTGCTCACCCAAGGCGGGACCGAAGCCGAATTAACCTTTTCCGTTGCTTCACCTACACTGGTGATCGCCGATCACACGGCGGTGCCAGATGCGTTTCGGGGCACTGGTGCGGGCCTGAGGCTGGTTGAACGCCTCGTTGCGGATGCCAAATCGGAAGGCTTTAAGATCATTCCATTGTGCCCATTTGTGAACGCACAACGCGCCAAAAACCCTGACTGGGCTGACGCCTTTAAAGTCTAAGAAATCAATACGCGGGCATTCGATAAAGCTCGTGTATTAACTGTTCATGATTTCGAAACAGCATCATATTATCGCCCAATTCTGTTGCTAATCGACTGCCAATGATCATGAGCAGCGTTTTACCTCCTCCCCGCGCAACACGCCAAGAACCGCCCAAAGGTCGAACCCGTGACCTGTTGTTGATCGGTGGTCTCATTCTCTTGGTCCTCTTTGGACTTGGAGCTTTAGCCCTTGCGACAGGCTGGGAAGAAACGATGTCCGCATTGCGCAGCCTATCGGCCATTGAAGTCATTGCACTTTTGGCGTTGAGCCTTGTGAACTACCTTTTTCGCAGCCTGCGCTGGCACCTGTTTGCAAATCGCTTGGGGCTGACTACAAATCTCACGCAGAACATCCGCCACTTTCTCGGTGGGTTTGCGATGTCCGTCACACCGGGTCGCATAGGTGAGTTGGTTCGCATGCGATGGCTTCAGCGCGAAACCGGCTGGCCATTTGACCGGACCGCGCCGCTGGTTCTTGTGGACCGTGCGTCAGATCTCGCTGCCATGGCTATATTGCTCGCAATTGCCATTGCCTTTTCGACCACCGGAGTCGTCGGTGGCGCACCGGTGGCGATCCTTGCAACTATTGCCGCCTTCATCGCCACGCGCCCGCGCCTTATGCGCATGGCCGGAGACATTGCCCACGTCGCAACCACCCGGCGCTTTCCGCGTCTTTTCGCCCGCGTCCGCCGGGCTGCTAAATCGCTCTCCACATTCCAAGCCCCAACCGTCTTGCTAGCCGCTGGCGCCCTCGGTGTCATTGGATGGCTCGCCGAAGGCTGGGCATTCCACCTCCTGTTAGTCTGGATGGGCGCTGACATTGGCTTTTGGAGTGCGGTCGGCATCTTCATTTTTGCCACCCTTGCAGGCGGCATCACAGGTGCTCCTGGCGGGCTTGGAGGCGCAGAAGCTGCCATGGTCGCCCTCTTGGTTGGCTACGGCACACCAATCGAAATCGCCTTGCCAGCAACGCTGATCATACGCCTGACTACGCTTTGGTTCGCCATCGCCATCGGGCTTCTCGTCTTCCCAATTGCAGAGCGACGCTCAAAAATGAGTACCAAATGACCTGGAAAACCTCAGAATACAGCGGCTGGGGCCGCGTTCACACTGCCAACAGTGCCGCGGCCCGTCCAGAACGTGCCACAGCTCTCGCAGCGATTGTTGAGAAAACACCTGCCCCCGCGGTTGGAATGCGCCGAAGCTATGGCGATGCGTGTCTCAACGACGGCGGGCGGATGATCGACATGTCGCGTATGGATCGTGTGCTCAACTTCGATCCCGAAACCGGAATCCTCCATGTTGAGGCAGGCGCACAAATTGGCCAGATCTTAAAGATTTTCGCACCAAAAGGCTGGCTCCCACCGGTCATGCCCGGCACAGGCTTTGCCACTGTGGGTGGCGCAATCGCGATGGACGTTCACGGCAAGAACCACCACGGCGCGGGTTCCTTTGGGGTGCATATCACCGAAATCACTTTGATGACCCCGAAAGGCCCTAAGGTTCTGACACCAAGGAAGAACGCGGGGCTTTTCAAAGCCACCGTCGGTGGTCTGGGCCAAACCGGGCCAATTCTTTCAGCGCGCCTTCAATTACTCCGAGCCAAAGGCGACGTCATGATCGTGACCGAGCGCCGAGTTGAGGCATGGGATGAGTTTCTCGCCCTACTGGACGCCTCGGACGCGACCTATACTGTTGGCTGGATCGACGCGACCGCGCGCGGCGACCAGCTTGGTCGCGGCATACTTGAAGAGGCGGAAACCGGAGCTGGTCTGGTGACAGCTGCGAAAAGAGGCAAGCGTATCCCCGTCGATGCCCCAAGCTTTGCGCTGTCTCCCAGTGTTGTCCGCACTTTCAACGCCGCCTATTGGCGGCGCGTTCCAGACCGGGGACGCACAGTTGTGAAACCAATCGACGACTTCTTCTTTCCGCTGGACAAGATCCACGACTGGAACCGCCTATACGGCAAATCCGGTTTCCATCAATTCCAATGCGTTGTCCCGATTGATGCCGCCGACTCCCTGCGAGCAATGCTTGAACGGATCGCGGGTTCCGGCCTCGCCTCGCCTCTGGCAGTACTGAAACGCATGGGACCTGGGCGCGCTGGTTATATGTCATTTCCGATGGAGGGATACACGCTCGCTGTCGATTTCCCCAACAAGGTTGCCGCAACTCGGCTCATTAGTGAGCTCGAAGCCGCGACCGTCGAAGCCAAGGGCCGCATTTACCTGGCAAAAGATGCTCTTTCTGGCCCTGACTCGGTCCGCGGTATGTATCCCGAGTTCGCAGCTTGGGCAAAAGTCGTGAAATCCGCCGATCCGGGCGGACACTATATTACGGACCTCGTGCGCCGCCTGAACTTGAGGACTGCATAATGTCACAAACATGGATCATCCTCGGCGCCACCTCGACAATTGCACGCAGTTTTGCCCGCCTCGCTTCTGGTCGCGGCGACGGTGTTCTCCTTGCAGGCCGCGACATCGACGACATGGCGGCAACCGCCAGCGATTGCGCTGCCCGCGGCGCGCCCTTGGCCGAGGTGATCGCCTTTGACGCCCGAAACGCAAGCAGCTTCAAGGCTATCCTTGATCAGGCATCCGGCATTGAAGGGACGCTCAGTATTGCTGTTTTTGTAGGCTCCATGCCCACACAAGACGAGATCGACGCCGACCCTTCTCTAATTTCCGGCACAATCGTCGACAATTTCACTGGTCCTGCCGAGTTTCTCACCATGATCGCTCCGCTGCTTGAGGCGCGAGGAAACGGCACCATTGCAGGAATCGGATCGGTGGCCGGTGACCGGGGTCGGCTTGGCAATTATGTGTACGGAGCAGCAAAGGCAGGATTTCATACCTATCTTTCGGGCTTGCGCAACAGGATGGGCCGCAAAGGTGTGCATGTCATGACGGTCAAACCCGGCACGGTGGATACAGCTATGACATGGGGGATGGACAAGCTCCCGTTCCTCGCACAGCCTGAGAAAATAGCCGCAGATATCCTGCGAGGCGCGGACCGTCAGAAAGACACTATATATACGCCTCTAATTTGGTGGCCCGTTATGACCATCATTCGGCTCATTCCTGAGCGCGTTTTCAAAAAGCTTAAGATCTAACGTTAGTTACTCGACGCAGCACTTGGCCCGACGAAAACACAGCCGTCTGTCACCAGTTCTGGCGGCGTCAGACACAAGCCCCGCGCAACATTCCATGCGGCCAGCACTTTCGGCACATATGCGCGCGTTTCGGCAAATGGTGGGACGCCCTCGTGTTTGTCCACGGCCCCCTCGCCAGAGTTATACGCCGCCAATACCAATACTGGATCGCGGTCAAAGCGTTTCAGCAACCAATCAAGATAAGCAACGCCCCCGCGAATGTTATCGCGTGGCTCTAGACTATCAGCGACCCCGAAGCGCGCAGCCGTCGCAGGCATAAGCTGCATGAGACCTTGCGCGCCAGCATGGCTTTCCGCCGTTATCCGACCGGCGCTTTCAATCGTAATGACCGCAAGTACCAAGGCAGGCGAGACCTCGGTGCCAATTGTTGCAGTGAGAATATCAATGCCGTGACGCTCTGAAATCGACTTCAATGTCTGCAATCGCGGCGTGCCTACCTTCGTGGCACCACGTTGAACCGCGAGTAGCGCATCCTGAAACCGCTCGGCCGGGTTGGCACCGATCTTCGGGGAGACTTCACGCCAGTACCACGAGAAATCCACGATATCCGCAGGCACCAATCCGGCAGGGATTTGCATTGCGGCTGCAGGACGTGGATCTCCAGGGCGGCGCGGTTCGCCTCCGGGCGTAATGCGGAACAACTCCTCGTCTGGGTCAATCTGCACTGTGATCCGCGCCGAACCACTATTCTGTGGCACACCAACCCTTTTAAAGGTGAAATCCCCACCTTCTTGCGTTGTTTGAGCCGTCAAAGGTACGGCCAAACCCAAAAAAACAACAAAAACGCAAAAAGCTTTCCGCAAAATATACAAAAGATTCATCTCTTTCATTCACTGCACACACAAAGATGTCGCAAAAGTCCGACTTGGAGGCCAGCCCTTTTGGGCGGATTGTTCTCAAACGGTGGAAAGTGATGCAAGCCTGGCATGTTTTAGCGCCCTCACCGAAACGACTTCAATTACTGAATGTATGTATTTCAATGACTTAGCAGAAAGTCATGGATCCCATTATACCGAACGAAAATTGTACGACACGGGTCAAACTCTCGCCCCAATTCCGGGTCCATATAGCCCCATGCCAAGACGGCATTGGATCGAACGTGAGAGGCCGATCCGCTCAGTCGTCAGGGTTTGATTGTAACTGAGCGTACTCGAATGGAGGGACACATGAAACTGTTCAACGCTTTTCTTAAAGACGAATCCGGTGCTGTAACGGTCGACTGGGTTGTTCTCACCGCAGCAATCGTTGGCCTCGGCATCGCCGTACTGACATCTGTTGGCGGCGGCACAACTACACTGGCTGACACCGTCTCTTCTTCGCTTGCCGGTACGGCAGTGACCACGAGTTACTGAGCCGTAAGCTGAGTTATCTACTTAATAAACCAAACTGAAAACTAGGAGAAATCACATGAAACTTTTTAACACATTCCTCGCAGACGAATCTGGCGCCGTAACTGTCGACTGGGTTGTTCTCACCGCAGCAATCGTTGGCCTCGGCATCGCCGTTCTGACTTCTGTTGGTGGCGGTACAACTACGCTCGCTGATAC
>JABDPD010000203.1 GCA_013042895.1 Boseongicola sp.
GGATTTTTCCGCGCCTTTTGCTTGGGAGATTGAGGTGCGGGTACTGGTTCCGTTGATCTTTGGGGTTTTGGGCTGCGCGGTGCTGGTGACCTTGGGGTCATGGCAGGTGCAGCGTTTGGCGTGGAAGACAGCGCTTCTCGCCGAGATTGATGCGCGGATCGGGGCGGAGCCTGTTGCGCTGCCTGAGAGTTTCGATGTTGAGGCGGATCGGTTTTTGCCAGTGGCTGTTTCGGGGCGGACGTTGGGGCGCGAGTTTGTGGCTTTGACCTCGGTGCAGGGTGTGGGGCCTGGCTATCGGGTGGTTTCGGCGTTTGAGACAGATGCAGGACGGCGCATCTTGGTGGATGAAGGGTTTGTGCCTTCGGACGCACGTGATGTTGAGCGGCCCGGTGTTGTTATGTCCATTGTGGGTAATCTCCATTGGCCGCGCGAGGTGGACAGTTTTACGCCTGAGCCCGATTTGGCGAAGGGGTTGGTTTTTGCCCGGGATGTTGAGGTGATGGCGACGGCTTTGGGGACGGAAGCGGTGCTGTTGGTGGTGCGCGAGGTGTCGGGAACGGACCTGCGCGCGACGCCTTTGCCGGTGACCAGCACGGGCATTCCGAACAACCATCTCGGGTATGCGGTTCAATGGTTCGGACTGGCTTTGGTCTGGGCAGGGATGACGGCGTTTTTTCTTTGGCGTATGAGGCGGGGACGCCGTGAGGACATGACATGAAATACGTATCGACCCGGGGACAGGCTCCGGTTCTGAGCTTTGAGGAAACGATGCTGACTGGCTTGGCGCGGGATGGGGGGCTTTATGTGCCTGAGACCATTCCGGTGATGTCAGCGGGGGATATCGAGTCTTTGGCGGGGCTGACCTATGAGGAGCAGGCGTTTCGAGTGATGCGGCCCTTCATTGGGGGTGCTTTCACGGACGGCGAGTTTGAAGCGATTATTGCACGAGCTTATGCGTCTTTTGGGCATGATGCACGCGCACCCTTGGTGCAGCTTGGGCCGAACCATTTCCTGTTGGAGCTGTTCCACGGACCAACTTTGGCGTTCAAAGATTTCGCAATGCAGCTGATCGGGCAGATGTTCGAGGCGGCGCTGACGCGTCGGGGCGAGAAAGTAACGATTGTTGGGGCCACTTCTGGGGATACCGGTTCGGCAGCGATCGAGGCGTTTCGAGGTCTGGATGCAGTAGATGTGTTCATCATGTATCCGCATGGGCGTGTCTCCGAAGTGCAGCGGCGGCAGATGACGACGCCCACAGAGGCGAATGTGCATGCGCTCGCGCTGGACGGTGATTTCGACGACTGTCAGGCGGCAGTGAAGGATATGTTCGCGGATTTCGAGTTCCGCGATGAGGTCCGGCTTGCGGCCGTGAACTCGATAAACTGGGGCCGGGTGTTGGCGCAGGTAGTGTATTTCTTTTCATCTGCGGTGTCTTTGGGCGCGCCGAAGCGGCCAGTGAGTTTCACCGTGCCGACGGGGAACTTCGGGGATATTTTCGCAGGGTATATTGCCAGGCGCATGGGCTTGCCAATTGAGCGGTTGGTGGTTGCGACGAACCAAAACGACATTCTTCATCGCACGCTTGAAAGCGGGGCTTACACCAAAGAAGGTGTGATGCCTTCGATTTCACCGTCGATGGATATTCAGGTGTCTTCGAATTTTGAGCGAGCTTTGTTTGAGGCTTATGGTCGGGACGGTGGCGCTGTGGCGCAGTTGATGGATGAGTTGAAGGGGTCGAGCGGGTTTCCTGTTTCTCAGGGCGCGATTGGTGTTTTGAGGGAGATTTATGCGTCCGGTCGTGCTTCGGAAGCGGAGACGAGCGCGACGATTACCGCGATGCTGGAGCGGACGGGAGAGATCTTGTGCCCGCATACGGCGGTGGGTGTGAAGGTGGCCGAGGAGCAGGGCATTTCGGCGACTCCGATGATCACGCTTGCCACGGCGCATGCCGCGAAATTCCCGGATGCAGTGGAGGCGGCGACTGGTATCAGGCCACCTCTTCCAAACCGGATGGCGGATCTCTATCAAAGGTCAGAGCGCGTGACGCGCGTGGGGAATGACCTTGGGGAGATTGAAGCCTTGATCCGAAAGATGCGCGCAAAGTGACGGTCGAAATTCACCGTATGGCAAACGGCGTGCGCGTCGTGACGGAGCATATGC
>JABDPD010000205.1 GCA_013042895.1 Boseongicola sp.
TGTCGAACCCGGTTACTATCGTTTTCGGATTGGAGGGTATGGGCGTCGCCCCGGCCGGAACAGAAGCGGACAACACCGGCCACCATCATCTGCTGATCAACACCGACCCGAGCACGCTGGACATGGATTCCGGACTGCCTGCAACGGACGAGATCGTACATTTCGGGGGCGGTCAGACGCAGGTGACCAAAGAGCTGCCTGCAGGCACGCATACGCTGCAACTGTTGCTTGGCGATTGGAGCCATGTACCGCACAACCCGCCTGTGATGAGCGAGGTCATTACAATTACGGTGAACTAACCTGGCCGCGGCACTGGAGCCTGCAACTAAGCAGGCGGAGCGGATCAGTCCGCTTTGTCCGCAACTCGGACATCGGTGCCCGAAAACTCGCTGCATCTTGAACGAACGTCCGCTCTTGTTACTGCGGTGCAGCCGATGTCTTGATCGATTGTTTTGCTGCATCTGCTAACCTTTTCACCAGAGCACTTCCGCTTCGGGCTCTTCGCGGACATCTGAGCGTTTCAGTCAGTTGACCGCTATGGCGCACTTACCGGGCATCCGCGGCAGTCGAAGCGCGGTTTTAGGCGGGAACGACCGCTTCTACCGCCAGCGGTCGTTCGTCGGAAATAGCCGGATGTCCGCTTCGCGGGACAAAGCAGTCATCAGATGCAACGCAGAATGAGCTCGAACTCACTGAACGGCCAGGCCGCGGACGGTCCCAAGCCGGCATTTGCGACCACAGGCCAGGTCGCGTCACCGGGTTCATGAAAGCAGGCATTCGACCTGGATATAGTTTGGAACGCCCGCAGGCCTTCTTGGCTTTCAATTCTTGGAAACAGGGATCTGTTGTCCTAATTGGTCTATTGGTTATCTCAGGACCGAGTGTATTCTGCTCCAGTGTTACTCTTTTGAAGGGCCGCGCCGCGTCAAACCCTTACAGGTTTGTTCAGGCAGTCCTCTGGATATTGGATACAACAAACGCTTCAAAGGAACACTACGTCGGGAAGTCTTGAACACAGAGTGGTTCCACACCATCAAACACGCTCAGATCGCCCAAAATGTGTGGCTCAGGCAGTACAACATATTCCAGCCACATCATGGCCTCAACATGCGCCCGCCAGTTCCGGAAAGCTTGTTAGCGAAACATCAAAGCACTGGTACAGAAACGAGCGGTTAGACAGGTGATCGAGGTCAAGAACTTCAGCAAGAACTACAACGGTTTCGCAGCCGTGAAGAACCTCAGCTTTACGGTTGCGCCCGGCCAAATCCTTGGACTGGTCGGACCGAATGGGGCGGGTAAGACGACCACGTTGCGTGCCCTTTGCGGGATTGTTCCACCGACGACAGGGCAGTTGTCGATTGCAAACCATGACATCGTCAAAGCCCCCATCGCGGCGAAACAGAACCTTGGCTATATTCCTGACGATCCAAGGCTTTTCGACGCTTTGACGGTCTGGGAACACCTGGCCTTTGCCGCCGCCGCCTACAAGGTCGCGGACTTCGAGCAACGTGCAGAAGCACTTCTTCAGTCATTCGAACTATCGCATAAACGCGACACGCTCGTTCATAACCTGTCGCGCGGCATGCGTCAGAAGGTGGCGATTGCTTGCGCCTTCTTGCACGATCCAAAAGCTATCCTGTTTGATGAGCCGTTGACCGGGCTTGATCCCCAAGGCATCCGCGGCATTCAGCAGGCGATACGCGAACGCGCGAACGACGGTGCCGCAATCATTATAAGCTCGCACCTTCTGAGCCTGTTCGAGACCTTGTGCACACATCTTATGGTGCTGAACCTTGGCGAGTGCCGCCGGTTTGGCACAATGAGCGATGTCCTCGCAGAATTTGGTCAATCCGACAGCAATTCGGCCCTTGAAGCGGCTTATTTCACTATCACACAAGGCAACGAGACGGGTGGCGTCTGAGCTATGAACGCAGCACTTCTTCACCTTCTTAGAATGCACATGCGCGGCGGACTTCGCCTGCGCCTGATGCAATTGATGAGCTTGCGTAGCGCGCTGTTTTTCCTTGCGCTCGGTGGGATCATCTGGGCTTTAATCGCAACAGACGAGCCGCGTCCGGATGCGCAGCTGTTCGGTGTTGCAAACATCGATCCAGAGGCCATTCGCGATCAGATAAGCACCTTCATGCCGCTGGGGCTGCTCGGGATGACGCTGTTAACGGTGTTGCTCACAACAGGGCCTTCGTTTCATTTTTCACCGACCGAGGTCAATTTTCTTTTTGTCGGACCGTTCAGCCGTCGCGATCTGATCCTTTACAAGTTCATCGCATACGCTGCAGGCGCCGCGCTGAGCGCCGCACTCATCGCACCCTTTGCGCAAGCGCAAACGGGTTCAGTTCTTTCGGCCTTTGGCGCGACACTTCTGACGCTGTTGTTTGTTCAGTTGAACAGCGCAGCCGCGGGCATGGCGTGGCAGGCGTTCGAAGGCAACCGGTTCGCGCGGCTAAAGTGGCCCGTAGCAGCGATGGTAACCGCAATTGCCATCGCCGCCATGGCTCACGCCTGGGCAGCCCCTGACCACACTGTATTTGACCTTCTATCAGACGTGCGGCACTCTTGGATCGGCACCGTCATCCTCTCGCCGTACATTGTTTTTGCCGAACTCTTCCTGGCGAAGTACCTTCTTTCTCAAATGGTCTTCTGGGCCAGCCTTGCGATCCTAGTCAACGCCGCGCTGTTATGGGCGATAATAATGCTCGACGGCCGCACGTCCGAGCGCTCGCTGAGGGAAAACACCCGACTAAGCAACCGCTGGGAGCGCATGAAGCTGGGTGGGTCGTTCTGGGCGACCGAGCGGACCGAGGTTCCCTCGATCCGCCTGGCGCCGAAACTTGGCGGCCTGGGACCCATTGCCTGGCGCCAAGCCATCAAGGCCGTCCGCAACTCATCGAAGGTCATCGCCGTATTCATACTCATTGCCGCCTGCTCGGCACCCCTTGCTTCTGCGGTTGGAATACCACTTACGGACGACGGCGCATTGGTGACTATTTTCTTCTTCTTCGCATACATCCTGCCGCGCACGTTGATATGCGATTTTCGCGGCGACCTGAGCCGAATGGAAACGTATAAGACCCTGCCGATCACACCATGGCGCATCTGCACGGGCCAACTCGTGGTACAGGTGCTTTTGTCCTACATCGTCATACTCGCAATGATCGTCAGCGCTCTGCTCTTTGACGATCGTATCAAC
>JABDPD010000078.1 GCA_013042895.1 Boseongicola sp.
GCGTACCATCAAGATCAAAAACGACCGGTAACATCATGCACTTAATCGAGAAATCACGACCGTCACTTCCGGCTTCTTCCCGATTTCATCTTGCGCGGACCTTCTCACGATCTGACGAAACTCCTTCTCCAAAGCTTCATCGCTCGACAGCGTCTTACGCGTAGCCCGACCCACGAACTGTCCTAGGTCTTCCTCAAGCACATCCACCAGCGCTGCCTTCGAACGCCCTGTCTCCGGCAGCCCCGAAATCTCGACCCAAGGCTCCCCAAGCGCGTCGTTGTCTTCAAGGATCAAAGTCACCAATACATGCCCGTTGATCGCCATCCGAATGCGATCCCGCACGACACCATCAAGCGCACCAATCTGCACCGCACCGTCCAGATACGTCCGCCCCGCCTCGATGTACTCTGCAATCTTCGGTCGGTTCCCCGTCATATCGACCACCGCCCCGTTCGGCGCGACGACCGACTGTAAGCCATTGCTTTCGGCCAGTTTAGCGTGTTCGCGCAGATGACGATGCTCTCCATGCATCGGTATGACCATCTGCGGCTTGACTAACTCATGCATTGTATCCAGATCGGGCCGGTTTGCATGGCCCGATACATGATAGTGTCCACCCGAGTTCTCATCGACCACATCAACCCCCTTCTCCGAAAAAGCGTTGATGATCCGAGCGACGCCCCTCTCGTTTCCAGGAATCGTCTTTGAAGAAAACAGGAACAGATCACCCTCTTTCACTTCAAGACCGAGATACTTCCCACGGCTCAGCCCCGCGGATGCCGCGCGCCGCTCGCCTTGTGATCCCGTAACCAGCAACATCAGATTCTCGCGCGGGATGTCTCCCGCCTCCTCCGGGCTCACGACTGTCGGAAAGTCAGTCAACACACCAGTCTCGACACTCGCTTCAACCATTCGCCGCATCGCACGCCCCAAAAGGCAGACCGACCGCCCGGCCGCCACGCCAGCTTCCGCCAGCGTCTTCACGCGAGCAACGTTCGAAGCAAACGTCGTCGCCACGACCATACCCTTGGCTTCGCTTACCAACTTAGTGATCTCAGGGCCGACCGTCGCCTCCGACCGCCCCGCATGCGGCGAAAAAACATTCGTGGAATCACAAACCAACGCCTTCACGCCGCCCGCCGCAATCTCGGCCCACAACTCGGGGTCCCAGGCCTCACCAACTAACGGTGTCTTATCTAATTTGAAATCGCCGGTATGGATAATCCGACCTGCTGGTGTGTCGATCACCAGCGATGAGCTCTCAGGGATCGAATGGCTGATCGGTGCAAAGCCCACAGAGAAAGGCCCGTACTTGCGAGTCTCCGGCCACGGCTCTACGACATTGATCGCACTCTCATCACCACCATGCTCCGACAGTTTGCGTTCAGCATGATGTGCCGTGAACCTGCGCGCGTAAATCGGCGTACGCAGCCTGTGCCACAAATGCCCGACAGCCCCAACGTGATCCTCATGCGCGTGGGTAATGAACACGCCCTCAATCCGATCCCGCCGGGCTTCAAGCCATTCCACATCCGCGAAGATCAGATCAACTCCAGGCGAACCCTCCATTTCCGGAAATGTAACCCCAAGATCAACAACAATCAGACGCTCCTCGTCGGGCGCGCCCCACCCATAGACATAGGCATTCATTCCAATTTCGCCGGCCCCGCCTAAGGCGAGATATATTAGCCGCTCGTTACTCATTGATTTTCCTTGTTAAAGCGATGGATGACCGTCAGGCCAAACATCGTCAAATCATCTTCAACTGCGTCGAAGAGCATATCGCCTTTGTCAAATAGCGGTGCCAAACCGCCTGTTCCGATCACCTTCATCGGCGCGCCATACTCGGCCTTGATCCGCGCGGTAATTCCCTCAATCAGGCCCGTATAGCCCCAAAACACACCCGATTGAATGCACTCCACCGTATTCGTTCCAATGACCTTCTCAGGTTGCGTAATGTCCACATGCGGCAACGCTGCCGCTCCAGCCGCAAGCGCTTCAAGACTAAGATTCACACCCGGAGCGATCACACCACCGACATAGGCGCCATCCTCAGCCACAACGTCAAAGTTCGTCGCCGTTCCAAAGTCCACAACCACAGTATTCCCGCCATGGCGCGCAAAAGCCCCTGCAGCGTTCGCCAAACGATCCGGTCCCGGACGAACGCCCTCGTCCACGCGAGAGGGCACCGGCAACAAACATTCCGGTTTACCAACCACCAAAGGACGGCACCCGAAGTAGCGATCACAAAGCACCCTTAAGTTGAACACAACCCGCGGCACAGTGGACGAGATGACGACTTCGTCGATACTCACATCCTGCAAACCTTGCGCACTCATCAAAGTCGACAGCCACACGAGATACTGATCCGCGGTTCGCTGATGCTCAGTCGAAGCGCGCCAAGTGCCGATGAACTCGGCACCATCCCAGATCGAGAACACGGTGTTCGTATTTCCAGTGTCGATACAAAGAAGCATCGCGCGCTCCCTCCGTTTAAAAATATACGTCCGCCGCCGGGATCGTCACCCGACCTTTCGGTGTCAAAAGCACAAGATGACCCGCCTCGTCCACTGTCTCAAACGTGCCCGAGACGTCGCCCCTGGCGGTTCGCGCTGTGATCACCTCGCCAAGACGCGCCGCGTGTTTCAGCCAGTTCTCGCGAATATGACCAAAGCCAAACTCTTGGAAAAGACGCTCTTGGGTGGCGAAAATCGACGCCAGAATCGACAGGAATTCATCCTGCCCACACACTTCACCGCCCTCACCAACAAGAGAAACCGGAGGAAAGTCCGTACGCCCCACGTCGCCAGGTACCGTCCGCAGGTTCACGCCAATGCCAACCGACAACCATTCAATTTCACCAGCACGACCGGTGCTCTCCAGCAAAATCCCAGCCACCTTTCCACCATTCAACAGCACATCGTTCGGCCATTTCAACGACAATGCATCCCGGTTCACCTTCATAGCCAAGGCCTCAAAAAGGGCATTCGCCGCCGAAAACGATCTCAAAGCCGCTGAAGCCGGAGACCCGCCCGGCTTCATCACAAATGTCGCAGCAAAATTCCCCGATGGGTTCGACCAAACCTTGCCTCGCCGTCCCCGTGCCGCCGTCTGATGTCGCGCCATGATCCACGTGGGTCGCACCAGCGACGATGCTCGCCGCGCAGCCTCAGCCATGGTGCTGTCAACCTCATCAAGAATGATACGGTCTACTCCCTCCGGCCAGGGCAAGGGCTCCCGGGTCAAACCAAGGCCCTTCTTTTTGGCATAAATACTTTGAGGGTCTGGGGGTGAAACCCCCAGCGGGTCGCGCCAAGGGCGCGAAGCGATACCCTAGTTAACAAGCGTTGCCGCCGCAGCTTCCGCAACCGCCTCGACCCCAAAGAGGTTCACAACCCCCAGCACCATGATCGCCGCCGACGCCACAAGGAACCCCGACAGGATCGGCGAGGCTCCCGCATCCAACTCGCTGTCCTCACCACCGAAATACATCAGATACACGATCCGCAGGTAATAGAACGCCCCAATCACCGAGGCGATCACACCGGCAACGGCAAGCCATCCAAGGCCTGCGTCCACAGCCGCGAGAAGCACATAGTACTTCCCGAAGAACCCAACGAGCGGAGGAACGCCCGCAAGCGAAAAGAGCAGCACAAGCATCGCGAGAGCCTTCAAAGGATCACGCCGCGAATACTGAGAGAGCGATGAAATGGTCACGACAGGCGATCCGTCCTTCTCCATCGACATGATGAACGCGAAGGTACCGATGTTCATTGTGATGTAGATCGCCATGTAAACCAGCATCGCCTGCACGCCAAAGACCGTGCCGGAGGCCAGACCCATCAACGCAAAGCCCATATGCGCAATCGACGAATAGGCCATCAGACGCTTGATATTCGTCTGCCCGATCGCCGCCACGGCGCCCAGATACATCGAGGCCACCGACAGAAACGCAAGGATCTGCTGCCAGTCTCCGACGATCCCGCCAAAGGCATCATGCACAACCCGCGCAAACAACCCCATCGCCGCCATCTTCGGCGCAGTCGCAAAGAACGCGGTGATCGGTGTCGGAGCGCCCTCATAAACGTCCGGCGTCCACATATGGAACGGAGCCGCCGAAACCTTGAACGCCAAACCGGCCGAGATAAACGCCAACCCAAACAGCAGCCCCAAAGGCAACTCGCCCTGGGTCGCTTCAATGATCCCGCTGAACAAGGTTGTGCCCGCAAAGCCGTAGGTCAACGACGCGCCATAAAGCAGCAATCCCGACGACAACGCGCCCAGCACGAAATACTTCAGACCCGCTTCCGTCGACTTCACGCTGTCGCGGCGCAAGGAGGCAACCACGTACAAAGCCAGCGATTGCAACTCAAGCCCCATGTACAGCGCGATCAAATCACCCGCCGACACCATCATCATCATTCCCACAGCCGCCAGAGCGATCAGCAAGGGATATTCAAACCGCAACAGCCCACGGCGCTGCATATAGCTTTCGCTCATCAACAAGACCGCCGCAGCCGACAGCAACACGGTCACCTTGGCAAAGCGCGCAAAGCCATCGTCGATGAACATGCCACCAAAGGCCACTGCACGGCCTCCACCCTGCACGCCAATCCACGCGGCCAGAGCTACCATCAATGCGGACGTCGTCCAAACCAGCATGGGCGCGGTTTTATCCTTGCCACCGTAAGCTCCGAGCATCAGTCCCGCCATCGCAAAAAGCGACAGCACGATCTCAGGCAGAATGACTGAAAGATCACCGGGTTGCATCAGTGGTCCCCTCCATTGGCCGCGACCATCGAATGGGCGGCATGATCGGCCAGCGCTGTTTCATAGCCACCCAAAAGGTTGGCCACAGACGGGCTGATAA
>JABDPD010000209.1 GCA_013042895.1 Boseongicola sp.
CTCTCGTAACCGGTCGTGTCCCGCCAACTGCCGGACCGCGTTGCCGATGCTGTGCACCGTGGCTTCGTGGCCAGCGTTCAAGAGCAAAATACAGGTGGTGATCAACTCGTCCGAAGACAGTTTTTCACCGTCCTCTTCAGCCGCAATAAGTTCGGAAATGAGATCGGGGCCGGGGCTCGAGCGTCGCTCTTCAACGTAGCCACGCATGAAGTCCACGAACTCACCGGCCGCTGCTGCAGCACGGTCCTCAATCGCTTCGGTACGCCGAGATTGGTACATTGCTACCATGTCGTTTGACCAACTGAGCAATTGGGGCGCCATCGTCTCGGGCACTCCAAGTAAGCGGGCGATCACGATGACCGGAAGCTGCCGGGCGAAGGCGTCGAGCAAATCGAAAGGACCGTCCGGAAAGTCGCTGATCAAAGCATCCGCGATCATTGAGATTTCCGGTGCCAGCCCTGAAATGCGACTACGTGTGAATGCGCGAAGCACCAATCCGCGCAGTCGTGTGTGTCGAGGCGGTTCAAGCTCAAGCATCGAGTGATCTTCAACGGCGTAGAACGGCTCAAGTCCGGGGCGTATTGGTTTGCGGCGATCGGAAGGCACCTCGCGTCCCATCTTCTTGGACTTCAGGACACGGTTAACGGCCTCGTGTGTCGTTGCCATGGCCATTCCGTAGTCTTCCCAGAAGATGAAATCACCACGCGCCCGTGCAACCCGGTAAAACGGATAAGGGTCCTGAACGAACGCCGGGTCCGTCGGCGATTGCTTCAATCGCTCCAAAATACTGTCCTTTTCAATCAGGTCGTTTTCGACTTCTGACTGCTTAATTTAGTACCATTGAACAAACGGCAATCTGGCCTTTTAGACAGGTTTTGGGGCGTTCACCGAGTTTAACTTGGGTTCGCTGCACTTGCAGGCTAAGACGGTCCTAAAGACGAATTATCTCAAAGTGAGGCGAAACATGAGCGGACTTCTCGCCCTTTTGGACGACGTTGCAGCCATCGCAAAACTGGCAGCAACCCAGGTAGATGATCTGGCGGGGCAGGCGGCCAAGGTTGGGGCCAAAGTCGGCGCAACTGTTTTGGACGACGCCGCAAAAGCCGGAGCCAAGGCCGCAGGCGTGGTTATCGACGATGCTGCCGTAACGCCCAAGTACGTCACCGGACTGCCCGCTGCGAGAGAACTCCCGATCGTGTGGAAGATTGCGCGCGCGTCTTTCTTCAACAAACTTGTCATTCTCTTGCCAGCCGCTTTGCTGTTGAACGCGTTTTTGCCGTGGCTTGTAACTCCGCTCTTGATGCTTGGTGGATGCTATCTCTGTTTCGAGGGAGCTGAGAAAATCTGGCACGTCTACCATCCGCACGAGAAATCCCACGCGGAAGAGGCCGAAACGCTGGATGCCGCCCACCTCGAAGAACAACGTGTGGCAGGCGCGATCAAGACTGACTTCATCCTTTCTGCAGAGATCATGACGATCTCGCTTGCAGCCATCGAAAACGACGACTGGGTGGCAGCAGCCGTGGTGCTAGCAATCGTGGCCATCGGTATCACCGCTTTGGTCTATGGGGCGGTCGCACTTTTGGTGAAGATGGATGATGTGGGACTAAAACTAACGCAGATCGGGCGGCTCACCGCGACGCGTGCTTTCGGTCGTTGGTTGGTTAAATCCATGCCCGCAATAATGACCACCATCTCGGTGATCGGCACTGTCGCAATGCTTTGGGTAGGTGGCAATATTATCGTTCACGGGCTTGAAGTATTGGGTTGGCACTGGCCCTACGACACGATCCACGACATCGCTGTAGGCGTTGCCGCATCTGTGTCGGTTGCTCAAGGTTTTGTCGAGTGGCTGGTGACGGCCTCCCTCGACGGTGTGATTGGCATCTGCCTCGGGCTTACACTCATCCCAGTCGTGAACCGCTTGATTGCACCGACGTTCGGGCGCCTGTTTCCAGAGAAGCAGGACACTCCATCACACTGAAATGTTGATACTTTACTCTGTTTTACAGGTCGATACGCCCAGTATGGAATAGACAGGGCAGCTGCTCATCAGACCTGTGAGCAATGGCACGATTCCGATCAGTAAGGCCCAGCGAAGCCCGAAATCCGGGAACGCAACAAACGCAATCAAGAGAGCCAGGCCAACCCCGATCCGCATTGCGCGATCAAAACTACCAACATTCTTTCCAAGCATCTCTCATCTCCTATGAAGGCTCCGGACATTCATATGCCAAAAGTGTTATGCGTTCTTTGATTTCAGTCAATCGGCAAAGCTACATGCGGCCGCGACGAGCAAACCACGGCAGCATCGCCGAGAAGTCCACACCGGCTCGTCCTTCGCCCTCAACAAACTGCGCATAAAGATCGCGTGCCATCCTACCCATCGGCGTGTCCGCATCTGCCCCCTCGGCGGCCTGCTGAGAAAGGCGCAAATCCTTCAGCATCAATTCCGAAGCAAATCCCGGTTTGTAATCATTGTCCGCAGGTGACGTCGGACCAATTCCGGGAGCAGGGCAGTAGGCGTTCATCGTCCAACTGTAGCCTGAGGACGTCGACACGACATCGAACATTGCCTGCCGCTCAAGCCCAAGCTTGTCGGCCAGTGCGAAGGCCTCACAAGTCGCGATCATCGTCGCGCCTAGGATCATGTTGTTGCAAATTTTTGCGGCTTGTCCGTTGCCGGAAGGCCCACAATGGACAGCCTTCTGGCCCATGACATCAAACAGAGGCTCGGCAATTGCAAAGGCTTCATCGCTCCCACCCACCATAAAGGTCAACGTACCTGCCGCGGCACCGCCAATGCCGCCAGAAACAGGCGCGTCAAGGCATAGTACCCTAACCGCTTCAGCCTGATCTGCGACGGCACGTGCGCTGTCCACATCGACCGTCGAGCAATCCAGAAATACAGCGCCCGGCGCCATAACTGGCAAAATCTGAATGGCCACGGTACGCAAGATCGGCCCGCTTGGCAGCATTGTGATCACGATGTTCGCGCCAGCCGCCGCATCAGCTGCGTGAT
>JABDPD010000218.1 GCA_013042895.1 Boseongicola sp.
GTTGAGCGGCAAAACAATGACAAGTCGGCATCCGGCAAGAGCGAAGAAGCTGTTTTGCAGGAGATGAATCTTGGTGCGGCGGCTACTCAACTGCCTGACGGGTTGCTCGCGGGACTGGCGCTTCGCTCGAAGATTGCAGCTGGTCAGGGTCAGGGTGCAACGAAGACCTCGCTAGAGCGCGGGCGGCCTTTGCCATCGCGGCAGGGGCATCTGGGAGGGCGCGGGCGGCTGGACTTGCTTGCTACGCTTCAAACCGCGGCACCCCGGCAGAGACTGCGCACCTCGCACGGCAGCGGGGTCCTGGCGCTCCGGCCTGAAGATTTCCGGATCAAGCGATATAGGGACCGCTCGGAGCGGCTGTTGATCTTCATGGTTGATGCGTCCGGTTCGGCTGCTATGGCGCGGCTTGCTGAAGCGAAGGGTGCTGTCGAATTGATGTTGGCGCAGGCCTACGAGCACCGTGATAGCGTCTGTTTGGGCTTGTTTAGAGACGAATCTGCAGAAATTGTATTGCCCCCTACCCGCTCGCTTACACGCGCAAAGAAGTGCTTGTCATCATTGCCCGCAGGTGGCGCGACGCCGTTGGCGCATGGGCTTCTTGCAAGTCTGGAATTGGCGTCGGCTGCGAAGCGTCAAGGTCAGCTGGCCACGCTAGTCTTGATGACGGATGGGCGTGCAAATCGCGCATTGGACGGAACGACGGATCGACCACAGGCTATGGCGGACGCGAGGGCTCTTGCCGGTCAAGTTCGACGCGACGGAATCCCATGCGTTGTACTGGACACGGGGCGTCGCACGACGCCGCATGTTCGGGAGTTGGCTGAGGCTCTTGACGGGGACGTGGTGGCGTTGCCGAGCTTGCGTGCCTCTCTGACCCGGACAGAGCCAGCCTGACACGATGACAACGGGAGATATCTCTGCCCTCACCCTAAGAAATTCGCCCCACGAGTGGCGCGTTTTGGCCGGTGGATCAGGGCCCGTTCTGCTGTTTCTTCATGGCGCAGGAGGCAGCGCCGAGAGCTTTGGAGGTGTCCTTGAAGCCCTTGTAGGAAGGTTTCGTGTGATTGCTCCTGATCTTCCCGGGCATGGTGGCACGCGACTTGGTGCCAAAGGGCGTTCCGGCTTGAGCGAGATGGCAACGGACGTTGCTTCGCTGGTATCCCAGCAGTTTGAAGCACCGCTTGCGATCATTGGTCATTCTGCAGGCGCTGCGATCGCCTTGCAGCTTGCTCACCATTTGTCCCCGCGGGGACACTTCCTCATCAATCCTGCGCTAGACCCGTTTGTCGGCGTGACGGGTTGGGCTTTTCCGGCTCTGGCACGAGGGCTTTCGGTGGCCCCTTTCTCGGGAGATCTTCTATCGGGATTGTTTGGCAAGGAGCGCCGGATAACCGAGCTACTGGAAGCGACGGGAAGCGTCGTCACGCCAGAGATGAAACGTCGGTATCTAGAGCTTGCACAAAACCCGCAGCACATACGCGGCACGCTTGCGATGATGGCGGCCTGGGATGTTTCAAGGCTGAGGCGACGGTTGCACGACTTCAACAGCGCGATCGCGGTGATGATTGCCGAGGGTGATACGACGATCAAACCGGCGGCGATGGAAGCTGCTGCGAGCCAGATGAAGGACGCCACAATCACAAAGCGCGCCGGTGGTCATCTCATACACGAAGAAGCGCCTGAGGTGATCGCTGAAGATATCGCAGCATTTGTCAGCGGATTGGCCGACTAATTTTCGAGTTCACCATCGAGCGCCTTAAAAAACGCATCCAGACCAGCTTCAATTTGGCGGCGATCCAGGACAGAAAAGTCGCGCTCAGCCCGAAGTTCGATACGACCGTCCGACGCGAGGCAACGCACCAAACCGCCGGGACCGTTGTAGCGGAGAGTCGTCTTCGCGCCAGCGCGGGACTTGCCCCGCTTAGCTTTCTTGCCGGTGGCAGAGAGGCTCGCCACATAGTCACGCAGAACCAAAACCTCCTCTCGTGGTGTCTTGGGTTGCCGTTCGATCAACAGAGCCCTCAGCCATCCAATACGTTCAGACTTCTCGGAGAGCCGCTTCTCGACATCCAAACCGAGAGCGCGCGGGATAGATTCCGGGAACGATAGGTGGCCCTCGAGATAGGTCATCAAGGACGCAAAATGCCCTATATAGTTACGTTTTTGGCGGCCAGCAGAGGGGTAAAGATGCGCAATTGCTTCCGACACTGTTGAAGCATCGGTGCGTTCATCATCTGCATAGCGCTGCGCCAGAATAGCCATCTCGGCGAATGAAATGTCGCGACGGACCAAATTTTCGTCGACCATTCGCCGATAAAGCCGCTCAAGCGCCTCTCCACTTGCAACCAAGGCGGTGGGAATTGCCTCATACTTGGCGTCTCCCGTCTCCTTGTGAAGTTCACGAAACGCGCAGAGCCGGCGATACCCCTGAATGAGTTCATAACCATCATCGGTAACTTCAACACGGATTGGATTTGAGAGACCAATCGCCTGTATAGAGACCTTCAGCTCGTCCAGTTCGTCGTCGCGTTCGTTGCTGCGATCCCGTGCAAGCTTGGTCATCTTGATCGCCTCAAGAGGAACGAGATCTACCAGCAAACCGAGGCGCTTTAGACGAACATGCTCTTGTGCAAGCGAGTCGTTTTCGTCGCGGATGGCTTGGGCCTTAATGTTGCGCTCTTCCAAAGCATCAGCGTTCTCAGAGATGGCAGATGCCATGGGGCCTCGACGACCCTTGGTGTCCCGGATTGCGTCTGCGGCATCCAGAGCGTCAGGGAAATCAATATCGAAGATGCGTTTCTTGCTCATGATCTGTCCTCCATCTGATCCCAGCACGCCAATACGTTGCCCTTGAATTCATCATAGGCCTGGTCAAACGACGCGCGGGCGCGGCGCCAGGTTTCACGGGTCATGTCGCGGTAGTCCATTTCGTAGATCGAAGACAAAAAGCGTCCGGATTGCTCAACTGCGCGCGTCATTTCTACTGGATGTTCACAGACACGATCTTCAAAGACGCGCTCGAACGCGACCTTCATCGCGCGGTGCAAGTCGTTGCCGTGCTCGAAGCGCGTCAGAAGGAAGCGGACGTCCAAAAATGCTTTAGGGAGCGACGGTGTCCCCGCGGGGACAAGGGATGAAAACCGCGCCAGATCTTCGAGAGCCTCGGACAACTGGCCAATGAAACTAGTCGTCGAATCGTATTCCCAATAACCGGGACCGGAAGGGATATAGAGCATGTCAGCGGCGAAGACCGCATTCATGGATTGATAGCCAATCGCAGGCGGGCAGTCGAAGACAATCAAGTCATAGGCGTCGTCAGAGATCGCATCTAGATAACGGCTGACGGCGGCAAAAAAGGACCATTCAGGGTTGAGGTGCCGGTATTGAGCAGAAGCAAACTCGACAAAAGCTGCATTAGCACATGAGGGTATGACATCTACAGTGGGCCATGCGGTGGGGCGAATGAAATCGCCAACGCGCAAGTCGCCAAGGCCAAGGTCGCGAATGCCAGCAGGCAAGCTGCGTTGGGGCAGGGCGGTTCCGCTTTCGGCGCCCACAGCAGCGTTGTTCGCCGCTTCAGTTTCGCGCACCAGATCGCGCGCCATGATCCCCCAGACTGTGTATTCCTCGGACACATCCGAAAGCCCCATAGAATGGCTGAGAGTGGCTTGAGGGTCAAAATCGACAGCCAGAACCCTGTAACCGTCAAGCGCAGCCGCGTGGGCGAAGTGAAGCGCTACGGTAGACTTTCCGGCGCCCCCCTTGAAGTTGGCGATCGCGGCGCGGACAGCACGCTTGCCAACGGGACGATGTGGCATCAGGGACTTGCGGTTGATCTTGATCCGGCGCCGGATCTCGTTGATTTCTTCCAGCGTGTACCAGCGCTGACGACCATCTTCTTCGACAAGACCCTGGGGCAGCGCAGGCTCGGCCGCCAATCTGCCGCGCAGTGTGGATTGATTCACCTTGAAGATCAGTTCGCCCAGTTCCCAGGATGAGAACCGCCTAAGGGTTTTCTCATGGTCTGGCGAGAAGGTTTGCTGACGGATCCACCCCTGCATTTTGAGGGACTGGCTTTGCATGCGCGCAAGATCTGTATGGTCGAACATCGGCGATCCAGTTTCACAACGTTAAAATCACATCACTTCGGATTTACGCCGGAAACAAGAAAGTTGCAAAAAAAAAGAACACAAATAATACTATTAGGACGCTTCACGCTTTTCCCGAGCATTCCTTCGATGATTCGATTCGCTATAGCGCAGGAGGCGCCACAACATTTTAGGGACATTAGATCCCGATATACCACATAAAGGGTGACAAAAGCCGCGAAATAGGGGACACCTAGAGTGTCCCCCTATACCAGTAATACCTGTTTTTCATGTTTAGATTTGAGTTGAATTGGAAGTGGGTTGACAGAATCGCCAATTAGGACGCAAATCATTGAAA
>JABDPD010000221.1 GCA_013042895.1 Boseongicola sp.
GATAAATTGGGGCAAAAATTAACGAATATCAAATCATGCCCCCCTGCAGCCCCCAGTAAGATTGATAAGCGCCTTTTTGAACATTCGCCGCGTGTGTTCTGAAGTCCGCTATGCGGTGAAAGCAGTCTCTCACAGAAAGTACAGCGAACGACGGCTTCGAGCCCAAACTCACAAATGCTGCGCTGCATACCAAGGTCTGAGAAGCAAATTATGATGGGCGCAGTGGTTTTCCGACCCGGTTCAATCCGCGCAGTTCTGAAAGCGGATCTTGAGCTGCGACGTGGACAGGTCGGTTTCTTGCTGGCTTGTTGTGTGGTCCAGGAGGTCTCGGAAGTTGTTCCCGGCGACATCTTCTAGTGTGGGATTTGCAATAAGGACCAGTTCCTCTGTCGGCCATGGTTCAAGCGGTGTGAAGCTCAAGGCAGTTTCCGCATCGGCGACGGTAATCTTGCCCTTAATTCCACCACCTGCCTCAGTCTCCAGGCGTAGCGCCTGCGTCAGCAGATGGCGGTCGAAGGGGCGGTCAAAGGTGACAGTCATGGGGTCTCGCGTTCCGGCGCAAGGCGTGTTCGCTGTCCAGAGGTCTGTATCGGGACGGATGCGCAGAGCACCGGAGACTTGGAAAGTCCTTGAGAAGGCGGGCAATATCGACGTTCCGTCAGCGGAAGGCCAGCCCCCGTTAACGGCAAGGGTATACTGCTGGCCAGATATTACTGCGGGGCCCAATTCAAGGTTGGTGGCTACCTCGCGCTTGATGCGACCGGGGTCAATCAAGACGGTTAGGCGTGTCCTGTCTTCATTCCACAGCTCTTGTTTGAACCGCATGAAGGCAGCATCATCGGCCGCACCGCTGGCGTCTCGCAGTTTGATATAATCAAAGGCCACATGTGACTGCATTGGAACCGAGAAGTGGATGTAGAACCGCAACGTGTTCTCAGGCAGCGTGTCGCCGCTCGGGTAGATGTCAGTCACGGCGGGAGCAATCTGGGCCATATCGGTTGAAAGGCGAAACGGCACGGCCTCGTTATCGTTGGGCAGTCGCACCACGTAATCTCGGCCCGCATCGAACCCAAATGCCGGAGTAAAATGGATTAAGTCCCCAACCACTGCGTAGCGTCCCGCAATCGGGGTTTCTGCCCCGCGTAGTGTCACTTCCAGCATCTCGGGATGGGGCGTTCCGTTCAGAACACGCAAGATCACTGGATCAGTTCCAACTTGCGGAAGGATAAGGTCTTGTGCCTGTGCCATGGGTGCCAGAAAGTTGCAAAGTAGGATCGCCAAAGCCCTGGCGATCCAATTTTTTAAGGGAGAATTCATCTTCACTGCATCCGGGACGGATCTGGTGCGTACTGCGGGAAATCGAACTCCGCGAGTAGGTTGTGAATGCGGCTCGGGAACCATGCAGGATTGGTGTCCAGATTCAGGCTGCCTGTGTAGGCATCGCGATTGACGGACACAAAGAAACCGCCGCCAACGAGGTCAATGTGCAGGGGCACACCTTCAAACATGACGCCTTTGCCAACAGGCCCGAAGGGCATCAGTGGATTGTCGTCCAGCTTGGGGCCGCGCTGGAAATCCTCATGCGTGACAACTTGCGCGTTCTGCAATCCACTGATGGGAATAAGTTGCGGCGAACGGGCGTTGCTCGTGACAAACAATGAGGGCTGGGCTTCGCCGCCAAATGGGCTTTGGTGGTTATAGGCGATCATGTCGAGCGGCTGGCCGTTGCCATAATCCATGATGGTATGTGCCGAGATATTGGCACCATCTTCAATCTCGGACAGAGGAACCAAGACAATCGGGCTGCAAGTATAGGCCGCAACCAGCTGAGGCTCTCCATCAATCTCCTGAATTGACATGGCCCGAATGGGCGCACGGCTCTCATACTGATCATGTGCGATGTGGTACATCTCCACATTGGCAATGCTTTGCGTGCCATCAAACGGGTAGGAAATGCGACGCAGGGATGAGAGGAAGTTGTCGGTTGCGACTCCTGCGACGAAGAGTTCGCCTTTGTAGTATTCCATGTCCATGATAGCCAGAGTGCTCAACGGCACTGCCGTCTTGGCGGTATCACGCGGCATCGCTGGTCCCACAC
>JABDPD010000222.1 GCA_013042895.1 Boseongicola sp.
GGATTGTTGTGGCCGAGACCGAAAGGCCTAGAATTTCGCCGCCGTAAGGTTCCAGCAGAACGTCTTGCATGTTGAATGCCATGGTGCCGAGGAAGACGACCGCAAGAAGACGGCCCGCGTCGCCGCCGCTGGTGTAATCGGACCACGCATCGGAGAACTTCGGGCGAGGCTGCTCGCGCTCTTCCCGGCTCATCGGGCGGATGCTTTCCTGCTTCCAGAGAGCGATAAGGTTCAAAAGGATGGTTGCAACGGCTGTTCCCTGCACCACTTGGATCAGGCGAAGGTTTGAGAAGTCGCGCAAGAGGTATCCCACGATCACCGCTGAAATTCCCATTCCAATCAGGAACATAACGTAGAAAAGGGCGACCACGCGCGGGCGAGTTTCATCCGTTGCACGGTCGGATGCTAGCGCCAGACCGGCGGTTTGGGTCATGTGGAGGCCGAGTCCCGTGAGGAGAAACGCAAGGCCCGCGCCGAGCTCTCCGGCGAAACTTGGGCCGAGAGTTTGGGAGCCGCCGAGGATGAGGAGCGCAAATGGCATGATGGCGAGGCCACCGAACTGCCAGAGTGTACCGAACCAGAGATAAGGGATGCGTTTCCAGCCGATAGCGCTTTTGTGGGTGTCTGAACGGAAGCCCAAAAGCGCGCGGAACGGAGCAACGAGGACAGGTAGGGCGATCATGAACGCGACAATCATTGCCGGAACTGACAATTCGACGATCATCACTCGGTTGAGCGTGCCGAGCAGCATCACGGAGGCCATGCCAACCGAGATTTGGAAGAGCGACAGGCGAAGGAGTTGACCAAGGGGCAAATCTTCGCTGGCCGCATCTGCGAAAGGCAGAAAACGGGTCGACAAGTTCTTCACAACACTGCGCGGGATGATCATGCACGCGCCTCCGTTGCTTGACTGATGTAAAAGCCACGAGAGATGGTGCCGACTTCGCGCAATTGTGTCTGGTTGCCCGCTTCGCGCAATTCGTTGGCGATGGTTGCGGTTTTGTGGGGTTGGATTGCAGGCGAGCGGTCTGATTTCGGGAAGACCTTTCCGGCCCACCACATGGCTGTGAGCATCGGTGTTTTGGGTGCGATAGTGAACACGACCAGGCCGTTGGTACGCGCCGTCAGACCGGCGATCGCATTAGCGATGTCGGGGGCGGTGTAGTGAATGAGGCTGTCCATTGCGATCACAGCATCAAATGTCCCGTGCTTCGCATCGAGCATGTCGCCTGCGCTGTATGAGATACGGTGCGCGAGGTGCTCGGGTGTGCGTTTCTGGGCCACCTCGATGAGGGACGGCGAAATGTCGATGGCCACCACATCCGCGCCGCGCATGGCAAGTTCGATCGCCATTTGACCGGGGCCACAGCCTGCGTCGAGCACGCGCGCACCGGTTAGATCTGCGGGCATTGCGGAGAGCATTGTCTCACGCATCGCGTCACGGCCTTCGCGAACAGTTTGACGGATCTTGCTGACCGGCGCGTCGGATGTCAGAGCCTCCCACGTGCGGGAGGCAGTCCTGTCAAAATACGTCTCAAGACGTTGGCGGGTGGCCTCGTAGGACATCAATCAAATCCCAGAAGTTCAAAGATCTCGCGATCGGGGAGCGAAGAGGGGGTCAATGGGTCTTCACCCACCGAATTCCAGAGTTTTTCTGCAAGGCTGACGTATTCGGCGCGACCAATGAGGATATCGTCCTCGTCCGGCATCTCGAATAACGTCTTTTTCTTCAGGCGCGAACGGCGGATGGCGTCAAAGTCGGGCATATGCGCAATACGGCGGAACCCAACGGTGTCGCAGTAGCGGTCGACCTCATCGGTGTCCTTCGAACGGTTGGCCACGCATCCAGCGAGACGGACCCCGTAGTTTTTGGACTTGGCTTCAACGGCGGCGATGATGCGGTTCATTGCGTAGATGCTGTCGAAATCGTTGGCTGTGACGACAACCGCGCGGTCGGCGTGTTGCAGGGGTGCTGCAAAACCGCCGCACACAACGTCGCCGAGCACGTCGAAAATGACAACATCGGTGTCTTCAAGCATGTGGTGTTGCTTGAGGAGTTTAACGGTTTGCCCCACAACATAACCGCCGCAACCGGTGCCCGCGGGAGGACCTCCTGCTTCGACACATTGCACTCCACCCCAGCCTTCGAACATGAAGTCTTCCGGGCGCAGTTCCTCGGCGTGGAAATCGACCTCTTTAAGGATGTCTATCACTGTTGGCACAAGCGAGCCGGTCAGTGTGAACGTACTGTCGTGCTTTGGATCGCAACCGATCTGCAAAACGCGTTTGCCCATCGAGGCGAAAGCGGCCGACAGGTTCGAGCTGGTCGTCGACTTGCCGATCCCGCCCTTGCCGTAGACAGAAAACACCTTCGCGCCCTCGATTTTCATCGAGTCGTCCTGGTGGACCTGTACGGACCCTTCACCATCTTCGCCGCGCCGCATTCCAGCGGCGGCTTTGAGGCGAGGGACGTCTACTTCATCTCTTGGGCTCATCTTTTCTCCAAACGCGGCTTACTCTGCCGCTATCCCTTCCATCCGATCTTCAAGGTCGTCCGCAGCACCTTGTAGTGCCGCCAGAGTCTCTTCGTCGGGTTGCCAGTAATTCCGCTCGCTCGCTTCGAGGAGGCGGTTCGCCATGCGCACGCTGGCCTGCGGATTGAGATCCGCGAGGCGTTTGCGCATGTTTTCGTCCAGAACGAAAGTTTCGCTGATCCGCTGATAGACCCAGTCGTCCACAGCGCCAGTCG
>JABDPD010000224.1 GCA_013042895.1 Boseongicola sp.
GGATTGTTGGGGTCAACACTGGCATTATCTCAACCGAAGTCGCTCCTTTTGGCGGTGTGAAGCAGTCGGGTTTGGGTCGCGAAGGATCGCGTCATGGGATCGAGGACTATCTTGAGATGAAGTACGTCTGCGTCAGCGTTTGATCTGAAGCCCGGGCTTTTTAGGCGCATTTGATGGTTTTCGAGGACATCCGTCCTCGAACTTTTATCTCCAGCGGGGATTTCTTAGACCTAAAGGGCCTAGACTTGTGCTCATTGGGTCTTGAAAATCCTGAGGGAGCGCGCCTTGGAGGGCAGGGACAAAGCCTCCGCTAAACAAAAAAATCCAATTCCTTGCCAAGGATTGACCTTTGGCGCGCGTCATAACAGTCGTGATGCGTATGGCGACGTCAGATGAAGCCTTGGCCCGAGCCGCCGCTGGTGGTGACCGTGAAGCCTTTTCAAGCCTGCTCGTGCGGCATTACGACCGCGTGTTCGGTTTGGCTTTTCGCATGACGGGGCGGCGGGAAGAGGCCGAAGACCTATGTCAGGACGTGTGCGCAGCTTTACCAGTGAAGTTGCAGGCTTTTCGCGGGGACTCTCGGTTTTCAACTTGGCTTTATAGGGTGGTCGTGAATGCGGCGCATGATCGGCGCCGGCGCGCGTTGGTTTATGCAAAGGCGGCAGCAAGTTGGGGCGAAGTTGAGGTCGCGCGGCGTGCGGAAGCTGATGAGGCCGATGCAGCGCAGGGCTGGCTACAGGCCGCGATGCGCGCTTTACCGGATGATTTGCGCGACACGATGGCGTTGATCCTTGAGGATGAGGTGACACATGCTGCTGCGGCAGAGATCTTGGGGGTCAGTGAGGGGACGATTTCATGGCGTGTGTCTGAGGTGAAGAAGCGCATTAGGGCGATGAAGGAGGCTCAGGAATGAGCGATGATTTCGATGATCTGAAGGCCGCGATGACGGCAGCTACGCCTGAGCCGGATGCAGCAAAGAAGGCCGCGAATTTAGTTTTGGCTGAAGAAAATTTCGCGCGCCTCCAAGAATCCATGATTGAGCGGCGTCCTATGTTTGAGCGAGGCCTGATGGCTCGCCTTGGACATGGAGTAAAGACGATGTTGAATGTGATGACGACGCGAGTTGGATTGACGCTGACCACTGGGTTGGTGGCAGTTGGATTGGTGCTGGTTTTGCCGGTAGGCAAGGACTTGTTGCGGCCTCCTGTGGAACTGGTGGCCCCGGGCACGGCGGTTGTTTCGGTTGATAAGGATGGTGCGGTTGTCGAAGAGCGCGACGCCGGGTCGACATTGGGCAATGAGAGCATTGCGGATGCGTTGGAAGATCCGGCTCCGGTGGTGCAACGTCAGGCTGAGGCGCAGTTGGCGGATGATTTGGCCGCACCGGAGGCCATGGTGGCTGAAGAGAGCTTTGCAGCTCCGAGCCCGGCGCAGTCTTTGGGGCGCAGTCGCGGTGAGAGCGAGTTGCTGATGGTGCCTGATGCAAAGCGCCTTGTCGTTCCGAGCGATGTTATTGTCGCGCCCGAAAGCGATACGGAAGCCTTTGCGAATGCTGAGGAATCTTCGCTTAAGGTGACTTTAGAAGAACCGGTTTCTACCTTCTCGATCGACGTGGATACGGCATCTTATTCCGTTGTTCGATCGTCTTTGACACGGGGCATGTTGCCTCCTCGTGAGGCCGTGCGCGTTGAGGAAATGATGAACTATTTTCCTTACGATTATCCCGAATCGACAGGTCCGGATCCGTTTGAGCCGACGATAACAGTGATGCCCAGCCCTTGGAACGCTGGCACGAACTTGGTGCACATTGGAATTCAAGGCGATTTACCTTTGGTAGAGGATCGCCCGCCTTTGAACCTTGTATTCCTGATTGACACATCCGGGTCGATGCAGGATGCGAACAAGTTGCCGCTCTTGCAGCAGTCTTTCCGGTTGATGCTGGCGGAACTGCGCCCGGAAGATGAGGTTTCGATTGTCACCTATGCCGGCTCGGCAGGGCAGGTGTTAGAGCCGACGCCCGCTGCAGAACGGACGAAGATTATTGATGCCTTGTCGCGCTTATCGGCAGGCGGCTCGACGGCAGGTCAGGCCGGTTTGCAGCAGGCCTATCAGGCGGCGGAAGCGATGGCCGCTGATGGTGAAATTACGCGTGTCATTTTGGCGACGGATGGGGATTTCAACGTTGGCATAAGCGATCCCGACGCGTTGAAGGACTTTATTGCGCAGCGCCGTGAAAGCGGGACGTACTTGAGTGTTCTGGGCTTTGGTCGTGGCAATCTGGATGATGCGACCATGCAGGCGCTGGCGCAGAACGGGAATGGGACGGCGTCATATATTGATACGCTGGCCGAGGCCCGCAAAGTTCTGGTTGATCAGTTGACCGGGGCTTTGTTCCCGATTGCGAACGACGTGAAGATACAGGTCGAGTTCAACCCGGCTGAGATCGCGGAGTACCGGTTGATTGGTTATGAGACCCGCGCTTTGCGGCGGGAGGATTTCAATAACGACCGGGTGGATGCAGGCGAGATAGGCGCCGGGCATACAGTGACGGCGATCTACGAAGTGACGCCGGTGGGATCGGACGCTGTGCGCAGTGGTCCGCTTCGGTATAGCGACACTGAGGTTGCGGG
>JABDPD010000225.1 GCA_013042895.1 Boseongicola sp.
CCCTTACGGCGGCTCTCACTCAGGAGCCTGATTCCGCCGCTGCAGGTTTTGCTCTCGGACCGCGAACGATGGTACGCACAACTGACCTGGCTGATAGCGGATTGATACAACCGGGCACGCTTTTTGACACCGAGTACAAGCTTCGACTCTCCAGCGCCGCCGACCTCGATGCGTTGGCGACTATCTCGGTGGAAGAAGTGACCGGCGCACGCTGGCGAGACAAAAGAAACGGTGCTCCCGGTATCGCCGAGTTCGTGGACAGGCTTGGATCGTTTCTGGTCCTTGTTGGGTTAGCTGGCTTGGCGGTTGGCGGAGTTGGCGTGTCATCGGCGGTACGGGCTTACCTTGGCGAAAAGACCGAGGTGATCGCGACGCTAAAGACGCTGGGTGCAGAGAGTCGGACGATATTTACTAGTTATTTCATTCAGATAGGTGTGTTGACGCTTGTTGGCGTAATGCTTGGTCTGCTTTTGGGTGCACTTGTTCCAATCGTTTTTGCGCCCTTCATTGAAGCGAGACTGCCCGTTCCAGTTGCAGTCACGCTCTATCCAATGCCACTGGTCGAAGCAGGCATTTACGGCGTTCTGGCGGCGTTGATTTTCACAATATGGCCTCTTGCCCAGACTGAGGACGTGCGCGCCGCAACACTGTTTCGAGACAGTGGAACAGGCGGGCAAGGATGGCCTCGCATGCGCTGGATGGCGCTTACGGCTGGGCTCTTTGTGCTTCTCGTCGCACTTGCATCACAATTCTCGGGTCTTGTCGGTCTGACGGTCTGGTCAGCGGCGGGTCTCGCCGCAGCTTTCGTGGTTCTTGTCGCCGCGGCCTCGGGAGTTCGTTTGATTGCACGCCGCCTCGCGCGGATCAGAGCCATGCGCGGTCGAAGTGCATCACGCCTCGCGTTAGGCTCGGTCGGCGGGCCTGGCGGAGAGGCCGCGTCGGTGGTGCTTTCGCTTGGGTTGGGTTTGACGGTCTTGGCAGCTGTTGGGCAAATTGATGCTAATCTGCGCGGGGCGATTGAACGGGATTTACCGGAGATTGCGCCGTCCTTTTTCATGGTCGATATTCAGCCGGACCAACTTGAGAGTTTTCGCTACGAACTCAGCGAAAACCCGGCCGTCTCAGACATTCAAAGCGCTCCAATGCTGCGTGGGATCATAACAAAGATAAACGGTAAGCCCGCCGTAGAGGTCGCGGGTGATCATTGGGTGCTTCAGGGGGATCGAGGCGTAACTTACTCGGCCGAGGCCCCGGAAGACGCCGTCGTAACTCATGGTGAATGGTGGCCTTCCGACTATTCCGGCCCCCCCCAGGTTAGTTTCGCAACAGAAGAAGCGCTCGAGATGGGTCTCGCGCTTGGGGATGAAATCACGGTTAATATTCTGGGCCGCGACCTGACAGCCGAGATTACCAGTCTGCGCGAGGTGGACTTTTCGACGGCCGGGATTGGTTTCATAATGTCCATGAATCCATCCGCATTGCAGGCAGCCCCGCACAGTCATATCGCGACTGTTTATGCCGAGGCGGATGCGGAAGGCGCTATTCTTCGCGAAGTCTCGAATGCCTATCCGAACATCACGGCCATCCGTGTGAAAGATGCGATCAACCGCGTGAGTGACGTCCTGGCCGGGATCGCGGCTGCCATAACTTACGGCGCCTTGGCGACGCTTGTGACGGGGGGTATCGTGTTGATCGGGGCCGCCGCGGCAGGTGTCCGTGCGCGCACCTACGAAGCGGCTATCCTTAAGACTTTGGGCGCCTCACGCCGTACGGTCTTAACCAGTTTTGCCCTTCGTTCAGCGGTGTTGGGCATTGCGGCGGGACTTGTCGCCATTCTTGCGGGCGGGCTCTCGGGGTGGGCGGTCATGACATTCGTGATGGATTCAGACTTCATTTTTGAACCTGTATCAGCAGTGGTCATCGTCAGTGGCGGTGTTGCTGCAACTCTTGTAGCGGGTCTCGCTTTCGCTTGGGGCCCACTGGCTGCGCGACCGGCTCAGGTTTTGCGCGCGCGGGAGTGAGTAGTGTCGAAAGGCAGTTGGAATTAGCAAAAGTTAACGTCACAGGTCTGGACAATTCCGACGGACCCGCCATGCTTCCCTCAAGATAAATTTCTGGGGAGAAACAGATGACATTTACATTGAAAGGGACCGCGACCAGCGTGGTCGCTCTGATGCTGAGCGCTGGGATCGCCGTGGCCGGAGGGCATTGTGCGGCGGGTAAGACGTTGACCGAAGACACGCTGACGATTGCTACGGGAAATCCTGCCTATTATCCGTGGGTTATGGACGACGCACCGGAATCCAAGGCGGGTTTCGAAGCCGCTGTTGCCTATGCAGTTGCGAACCGTATGGGATTTGAAGATGGGCAGGTGACATGGGTCCGGTCGTCGTTTGATCAAGCGATTCAGCCGGGTGCAAAAGATTTTGATTTCAATCTTCAACAGTTTTCCATCACCGAAGAGCGTGAAGAAATCGTCGATTTCTCACTGCCATATTACTCTGCTGCGATGGCGGTTGTGACGCGCAAACCTGTTGTAGAGGGCGGCGCCGAAGCGACTTTGGAGTCGCTTAAGGGTCTGTTGTGGGGCGCGCATGCGTCGACAACGGCTGTGCCGATGCTGGCGGAAATTGTTCAGCCGAACGATGATCCATTGCTTTACGGCGACAATGCAGACGTGATCGAGGCGATGAAGGCGAACCAGATCGATGCAGCTTTGATGGACCTTCCGACGGCCCTGTTTACAGCGGCCGTATTGATGGACGATGGTGTCGTCCTTGGCCAATTTCCAGCAGCTCGCAGCGAGAACCCTGACCAGTTCGGCCTTTTGATGGAAGAGGGGAACCCGCTTAAAGAATGCGTTGATGCAGCCGTCGCAGAATTGACAGAGGATGGCACCTTGGCGGCCATCGAGGCTGAGTGGTTGGCTGCGGCCACGGGTGTGCCGGTCATCGAATAGATGGCACAAACCGACCTTAAGGGCCCGGACGCAAGCGCGCCGGGCCTGACCCGACGACAGGTCTATGAGGCGCAGATTCGCCGCAGGTCGATGATGGTTGCCGCCACATCCACTGGAGCTGTTTTGCTCGCACTGATTGTCTTCATCCCGCTGGCTCCGGGGTGGGAAGGCGTGAAAAAGAGCTTCTTTAATGCGGACGTATTCGCGCGCACTTTTCCGGGACTTCTTGAGGCTTTCTTGTTGGATGTCGCGATCTTCGCATGGTCTGCGCCGTTGATCTTTTTGCTCGGTTTGTTAGTCGCGTTATGCCGCGATGCGCAGTCTCCGGCGCTTTATCCGCTGCGTCTTTTCGGCATTCTCTATACGGATGTTTTTCGCGGTGTGCCGGTCATTCTGGTGATCTATCTCATTGGATTTGGCATTCCCGGTCTGGGCCTGCCACGACCTTGGAATTCACCCTATATCTGGGGCACCGTGGCTTTGGTTTTGACTTATGCAGCCTACGTGGCCGAAGTACTTCGCTCGGGTATTGAGAGTATCCACCAAAGCCAACGATCGGCTGCGGCTTCGCTTGGATTGAGCCACAGCGACACGATGCGTTTTGTCGTGTTGCCGCAAGCCATTCGCCGGGTTGTTCCAGCAAACATGAACCTTTTCATTGCGCTACAAAAGGA
>JABDPD010000238.1 GCA_013042895.1 Boseongicola sp.
ATGATCTCCATCGCCCGCACTTTGGGGGCTCCGGACACGGTGCCAGCTGGCAGCCCCGCGAGCAGCGCCGACAAAGCGTCCTCGTCTTCGCGCAACTCACCAACCACGTTCGACACAATGTGCATCACATGGCTGTAATGCTCGACAATGAACTCTTCTGTGGGCCGCACCGAGCCGATCTTCGCAACTCGCCCTACATCATTGCGTCCCAGATCAAGGAGCATCAAATGCTCAGCCAGTTCTTTCTCGTCCCCCATGAGGTCCGCCTCATAGGCACGATCTTCCTCGGGCGTCGCCCCTCGTGGCCGCGTGCCCGCAATTGGGCGCACCGTGACCTCACCGTCAAACACCCTCACCAGAATTTCAGGCGAGGCGCCAATCACTTGAAAACCGCCAAAGTCAAAGTGGAACATAAACGGCGAGGGGTTGGTCCGCCGCAGCGAGCGATAAAGCGAAAACGGAGCGAGCGGGAAAGGCTGCGACCACCGCTGCGATGGTACCACCTGAAAGATATCACCGGCTTGAATATACTCGCGCGCCTTTTCAACGGCTGCCAGATAATCCGCTTTCGCGAAATTCGACACAGGGTCCGGGGCGACGAATTCCTCGCCCAGATCGCGATCTCCGCCCGAGGCCGGACGCTCCATGTCGCGCACCGCGTCCATCACGCGTTCTGCGGCTTGTGCGTAGGCTGCCCTTGCGTTTAGGCCGGACGATACCCAAGCTGGCGCACAGACAATTACCTCGCCCTTGACACCGTCCAGAACAGCCACCACCGAAGGGCGCAACAGAATTGCATCTGGCACACCCAGAACATCCGGATTGATGTTTGGCAAATGCTCGACAAGTCGGATCATGTCATAGCCCAGATAACCAAAGAGCCCGGCACTCGCGCCCGGTAATTCGCTTGGCAAATCAATTCGGCTCTCGGCAATCAAGCTGCGCAGGGACGCCAGAGGATCAAGTGTCTCCTCCACAAATCCATCGCGATCAAACCGGGCGTTGCGATTAATCCGAGCGGTCGTCCCGTGACATTCCCAAATCAGGTCAGGCTTCATCCCAATGATCGAAAAGCGCCCGCGGACTTCACCACCAGTCACAGATTCCAAAACGAAAGCATCCGCCTTCGCACCCGTGAGTTTAAGCATCAGCGAAACTGGCGTGTCCAAATCCGCCGCCAACCGCGTGTAAACCAACTGGTTCTCGCCTGCGTCATACCCGCGTGCGAAATCATCATACGAAGGAGAAAGGCTCATCAGGGAACGCCAGCGGTGACTGCATTGATCGCGGTCTGGTTGATTGAAACCTCGGTCTCGGCCAACACCGCTTGTGTGAAGGCCGTCAGCAGGCTGCGCGATAATTCCTGCGCCGTTTCCTGACCAAATTGAGCCACGACAACCCGCGCTTCGGGCGTTGTGGGATCAGGGGCCGCGATACTATCCAGACGCACCAGCCAAGCCTCGCCAGCTTCGCTGAGTACGCGAATTTCGCCGCTCTCCATGTCGAACACCTGATCGGTGAAATCCGGCGGTGTGCCATCCACGAAACCGTTGCGCTCCAACCCGCGATCCGTCTGCAGAGACAGCCCAAGTGCTGCCATCTCGCGCCCGCCACGAAGTTGTTCGGCGTATTCCTCGGACTGCGTAGTCAAAGCAAGTTCGGTCTGAGCGGCCTCCCAAGCCTCAACCACATCGCCACGCACACTTTCAAAAGGCAAAAGCTCAGGCGGGCGGATCTCTTCCAACGTCAGCACAAAGAGCCCACCATCATCCAACTCGACCACTTCCGCAAAGGCCCCGACTTCAGCTGAAGCGGCGGCCAAGCGGAACGCATCATACGCCGCGATCCCGTCGGTGATGTCGTCACGCCATTCGATTGTGTCTGCACGCATATCCGTACGCTCGGCAAGCTGCTCAGTGCTTGCGCCGCCTGCGATAAGGTCCTCGACCTGAGCCTGACTGTCCAGAATGATCCGGCGCGCACGATCCGCAGCGGCCTCGTCTGCCAATTCCTCGCGCGCGTCATCAAACGTCGTCTCTTGCGCGCTCAAAACCGCGTTCATGCGAAACAGCGCAGGTCCAAGTGAAGACGGCAAAGGCCCAACGACGCCAGGCTCAGTCAAAGCGAACAACGCCACGTCAGCCTCGCCCAGATCACCAGCCTCGATTTCCCCAAGGTCCACATCATCCAGAGTCAAACCGCGCTCGTCCACCAGATCGTCAAAGGAAACCTCGCCTGCATCCAGCCGCGCCTTGGCGGCAATTGCATCAGCCTCGGTGGCGTAAACCAAGCGCTCCACAATACGTCGCTCGGGCTGCACGTATTGCGACAGGCGCCTTTCATAGAGTGTGCGAAGTTGGGCGTCATCGACCTCAATGTCATCGACAATCATATCCGGCGTCAGCCAGGCATAGTTGATCACCCGCGTCTCACCTTGAGTGAACGGTTCGGGGGTGTCGCGGTGAAATGCGCGCAATTCAGCGTCAGACGGTTCAGTCAGTGGTACTTCAAGGTCCTCGCGCGTCAATCGCGCCCAAGTGATATCGCGTGCCTCGCGAGCGTAGTTGAAAAGTGTGTCCGTGAAGATTTCCGGTGTGCGAACACCAGATTGCACCGCCGCACGCAAAAGTCCGGTTGAAATCCCGGTCCGGATCTCGGTTTCATACTCGCGGATCGTCACTCCGTTCTGACGAAGCGCCAGTTGATACGTCTCACGATCAAACTCACCCGAAAGGCCCTGGAAAGCAGGCGATTGCGCGACTTCGCGACCAACGTTCTCATCCCCAATGGAAATCCCGGCCTCCATTGTCGCATTTTGCAAAGCTGCATCGCTCACCACCTGGCTCAATGCTGCCCGGTCAAAGCCAAAGTCGCGGGCCTGCGCGACGGTCAACGCCTGCCCGGTGACCTGCTGATAGCTGCGCATCTGCGACTGTAATGTACGAGCAAAGGTATCGGTGCTGACCTCGGTGTCACCTACGGTGGCCACGTTTCTCACTGACCCGCCGAAGTTTGTTGCACCAAACCCGGCGAGGCCTGCAATAAGCAGCACCATGATGATCCAGACGAAGACGTTTGACGCCTTTTTCTTAGCCATTTTTGCAGGTCCTTTTGCAACGGTCGCGACTTCCTACGCGAGCACCCAAGCCCGTGCAAGAGGGGGCTCTTAAAGTGTCAGTGATCCAAGGCGTTTTGCCAGCACTTCAATCTCGTCCGCGTCAATATTGGCAAAGGC
>JABDPD010000239.1 GCA_013042895.1 Boseongicola sp.
GGAAAAAGCCGAAGAAAACTCCGATACCGAATGCGCTTACGGTCGCGCGAAATCGGTACGCAATAAACGCGACCGTAAAGGTAACCAGGAGATTGACAGATACCATACTGTATGCGGCATGCTCGAAAAAGGTCATCTCCCCGAGTAAGCGCGTCATATCTTCGCCAATCAGATGCCTGTATTTGATCGACAGGAACAGCGCCGCCAGCGCCAGGAAAGGGAGCGGATAAACCGCAAATCTCAGTGGCGCTACAATGGGGCTCAAAAGTCTCAGTATTGGCTTTGGATTGAACAGCGTCCATATTTTTCTGGCTGCACGCTCATCAAGCCCAAATGCATCATTCACGCCAGGAGGCAGTTCCTTTGCAGTCTCGTCCTCCGCTCCTGTCGTGCTCACGCTGGCAGGCGGAACATGCAGAGTTGCCACCGCAGGCCCACCTGAAGCCGCAGCGCGAAAGGACTTTACGACTGCCTTACCATCTGTCGTTTCGTATCGCTTATTGAGATACGGCTTCAACAGCGCGTGATCGGCCGAGGCTTGCAGCAGATTGCGATCGGCCACGGAAGCAAGAAGCCCATCCAGCTGTTCTTGCTTCAGGGGTTGGCCGAAACGATCCTCAAAAACAGACGCCAACTTCGCAAAGTCCTCGCAGCCCGGCAATACCTCAAGCACGAAGAACTGCCAAGGCTCGAATTCGTAGGTCTTCTTGAATAACTTGTCCCGCAAGAGATAAACTTGTTTGGGTCCCTGGCCTATCCGAAATGCGTTAAGTCTCTTTGGCAGATAGGCAGGTAGCGCGACTCTTTGTGGCTTTGTTTCCATCTTCGGATCTTCCTAATTTCGAGAGATTTGGATCGGATACATGATCCGCCGATCAATAATCGGAAGCCGACAGAGCAGTCCGCCCACCTTAATCAGCCTGTTCATTGCCGTACCACTCCGCCCGGTGCCACCAAAGTCTCGATTGTTGCACGGCTAGCTTGCGCAGCCACAAAATCGTCGGCTGCGGGCCAGCCGCCGCCCATCGCTTTGTAAATCCCTATAAGTGCAAGGTGCGTTTGACATTCGACGCTTGTTTGCTCTATTTGAGCGCCATATAAGGCGCGCTCCGCGTCCAATACCTCCAGGTAACCCGTATAACCACCTTCATAGCGCTTGCGCGCCAGCGCAACGTAATCCTGCAGAGCTGCCACTTTCCGTTTCCCGATTTCGGCTTGCTCGGCGTACTTCTGGCGCGCGACCAGCGCGTCGTCCACCTCCCTGAATGCATGCTGGACGCTGCGCATGTAGGCAACGATCATTTGCTTCATGACAGCTTCCCTGCGACGCACTTCTCCGGACCTTCGGCCGCCAGAGAATATCTGTCCTAAGGTGTCAGCGCCGAACGCGGCGAACCTGGCCGTGTCCCGGGTCAGATCGGTCAACTCGGTGCTGGCATAGCCAAACAACCCGGTCAACGAAATGGTGGGAAAGTACGAGGCCTTCGCGACGCCGATGCGCGCATTCGCCGCGATGAGATTTTGCTCGGCCTGGCGAATATCCGGTCGACGCTCGAGTATGCTCGAGGGTATCCCCTTCGGGACCGGCGGAACCGAAAGCGCCCAAAACTGGCGGCTCCGTATTACAGGCCCTGGGTTCCGCCCAAGCAACGAGCTTAAAGCATTTTCTTGCAGCGCAATCTGACGCTCGTAAACAGGTACAAAACCAGCCGCTTCTTCATAAGCGGATCGTGCCTGTGCCAACTCCAGTTCCGGGATAGCCCCGCCTGAGAAGCGGGTCTCAAAAAGCTTAAGCGTCTGCTCGCGGCTATTCAAAGAACGCTTCGAGATGCTTAGTTTTTCATCAAGGCAAAGTAGGCGTATGTAAGCGCTGGCGACCTCGGATACCAATTCCAACATTACGGCATGCTGCGCTTCCTCGGTCGCCAACAGGTCCGCCCGCGCCGCATCACTGGAATTTCGAACGCGGCCCCACAGATCGAGTTCCCATTTCAGCCCGACACCGATCTCGTAGTCTTCATTTGTAGGGTCAGTGCCCGCGGGCAACCTCAGCGGGCGATTTTCACTTAAACGGACGCTCGATGCCGAAGTCGAGTAGCTCACCTGAGGAGCGCGGTCTGAACGTGCAATCCCGGCACGCGCCTCAAATTCTCTCACTCGAAGCGCTGCAATTGTCAGGTCCTTGTTTTCCTTCAGCGCCGTATAGATGACCCCATCAAGTACGGGGTCCCTGAAATGTGTCCACCAGGCGGTGTTTACAAGATCGGCCGTAGTTTCCTCAGAAACACGCCAATCGGCCGGGACGTCGACAATCGGCTGCTTATACTCTGGTCCAATGGCACAGGCGGACATCAGACAGGCACTAAAGAATCCAGCGATCAGTGTCCACGGTCTACATCTATGGTCAATGTCTGGAAATGTTTTCATTATTGGTCGCCCTCAATCTTCCGGCATACTTTGCTCAAGCATGTCAAGCGCGTAGTCCTCAACCTCTTTGACCTTCACAAGTCTGTCCTGCAACTCGATGACGACCGCCTCAAACCACCGAATCTGGTATTCGATGAGCCTGCGTTCCTCAATGATATCCTCGATCGGCGCGTTTGCCGGCGGCTGGCCATGTTCATCAAACAAAACCTTGATGCCCTCGGCGATTCTTTGATTGGTATTGATGTGTTGAACCTGTTTCTCAACGAACTTCTTAACTTTTTTCGCCTTGAATTCGCTGATGACGGCGAGGCGAAGCGCACGCTGGTGAGGCGTCAGCGATTCAAGATCCGGATTGGTAGTAACCGGATCACCGTCCACAGGGCCAATCTTCTGCCTGAGGGGCTTGTTTTGTTCAGTTGATTTGTTCATTACCGTCAAAAGCAGATATCAGTATCCTTCATGTGTAACCTAGTTCTTGCGCCAGGGCGACAACTTCGGGACGCAAGAATTTCTCATCACGCTCCCAGGGGAGTGGTTTGTCCAGAGGCGGTATCTTAATCTTGGTTTTACGCAATGTAGGTCCGCGCAAAAAATTCGGATCGTTTCCAAACAATGCGTCTATAGGGCCAAAACATGCAAAGGG
>JABDPD010000240.1 GCA_013042895.1 Boseongicola sp.
GCCTTTGAGGCCTGGCGCGACAAGACTTGGGAAGAAGAGGATATCGCACGCCATAAGTTGAACCGGAAGATCAAGGCCGAGGCGCGTTGGGCTGTTGAGGGTATTTCGGCGCGTCGCAAGCGCAATCAGGGGCGCGTGCGGGCGTTGCAGGAGCTGAGGGCCGAGCGCGCGTCTCAGATTAAGCGGCAGGGAACGGCGGCGATGGAGATCGAGGCCGGGCCTAAGTCGGGCAAGCGCGTGATTGAGGCGAAAGGCGTGTCGCTGGAGTTGGGTGGCAAGACCATAGTGAAGGACTTCTCGTTGCGGGTGGCGCGGGGGGATCGGGTTGCGTTTGTGGGGCCGAATGGGGTTGGCAAGACGTCTTTGATCAATGTGTTGACGGGGCAGGCCCAGCCGGATTCCGGTACGGTGACCTTGGGCACGAACATCGAGATGGCGGTGTTTGATCAGAGGCGTGAGGCGTTGGACCCGGATGCGACGCTTTGGGAGAGCCTGATTGGGGATCGCGAGATGCGAGTTTCAGGGCGGGCGGATCAAGTGATGGTGCGCGGCACGCCAAAGCATGTGGTCGGGTATTTAAAGGAGTTTCTGTTCGACGAGGCGCAGGCGCGGGCGCCTGTTCGGTCTTTGTCGGGCGGCGAAAAGGCGCGGCTTTTGCTGGCGCGGATCATGGCGAAGCCGTCGAATGTCTTGGTTTTGGACGAGCCGACGAACGATCTGGATATTGAGACTTTGGATTTGTTGCAGGAAATTCTCGGTGACTATGATGGGACGGTTCTGCTGGTGAGCCACGACCGGGATTTTCTGGATCGGGTTGCGACGACTACCGTGGCGATGGAAGGCGCAGGTCGGGTCGTGGTGCATGCGGGAGGCTGGTCGGATTATGTGCCAAAGCGGAATTTGGTAGCTACATCGGTGACACCGGGAGCTGCCAAGGCAGGTAAGTCGGGCGCACGTTCTAAGGGGTCGTCTGGAGGTTTGAGTTTTACCGAAAAGCATCGTCTTGAGGCCTTGCCGGGGGAGATGGAGCGGATTCAGGGTGAGATTTCGAAGTTGGAGGACTTGTTGTCGGATGCGGAGTTGTTCACGCGTGAGCCGGTGAAATTTGCCAAAGCCAGCGAGGCTTTGGTGGAGCGTCAAGAGAAGCTGGCAGCTCTTGAGGATGAGTGGCTTCTGTTGGAAGAGAAAGCGGGCGGATAGGCTGCGTTATTCTTGTAGCTCCGCCCTTGTCGCAGTCTTCCATTGGAGCTTTCGCCCACCCCCTCGAGATTTTCTGAACCCAAAGGGCAGTCAAAGTTTGGCGCTTTCGTGGAGATGTGGGCGGTAACCTGCGGCCAAGGCTTTGACGGTAACCGATGGTGTTAGGACGTCCGCCTGGCCCGAAGTTGGGCGGCTTGTTGGAGCGGCGTAGCCATCGGGGTGGATTTGGCGGATTGAAGTGTCGGTGATGAGGTAGGGTGCCTCGCGCCAGATGACTGTGCCCGACGGCAGTGTTTTGATGTCGGCGGTGTAGCGCAGGTGGTTTGTTGAGCGGGGGATTACACGAGCCGCGTGGAGGGCGCGGTCGAGGTCTTTGGCGCTGCCTTTATGGTCGAGGGCGTCAACGAATGCGCAATAATCAGCACGGCGGCATAACGCGCAGGGGCGGTGGCCCGCGGCGAAGGCCACGGCTTCATCCAGGAAGAAGAGTTCTGTGTAATGGCCGGGCTGCATGATCTGGCGGTGCCAGTCTTTGTGTTTCAAGACACAGGTAACCCAAGCTTTGTGGCGCCAGCGGGCGCGGCCCAAAGACTGTACTTCGTCATGCAGAATGCCGCGATTGCCCATAAAAAGGCCGCGTGAAGGGTGTTTGATTATTTCGCCGGTGGCGAGGACGCGGTTTTGGTGAGGCATAACGCCCTTAGCCTAGCTGGGCCGTGAACAGGACGAAAGCAGGTGCCGGATCAGGCGAGCGCATAATCAGGCGAGCGCATAGGCTCCGAGGCACATTCCGAGGGCAACTGTGAAGAGGAAGATGTACTGGGTCATCGGATACTCCGGATAATGGTAAATGAAACAACTTCCCTAAAATGCGAGTCGAAAGTGACCAAAGCAAGGAACGCGGCGGCTAATATGGGAGACGGTGCGTTTCTGAAATAGAAACGTAGAACGGCCGAGCGATGGGGTGTCATAATACCTAATTTACAAGCCATTGTTTTTGCGCACTTTTATTGGATTTATGTGTGTTGACTGTGGTCAGGAAACCTTTAGAACCCGCTCATCAAATTCAACCCCCGAAGGGTAGACACTATGAGCACTTTTTCCGCAACACCCGCGGATATCGAGAAAAGCTGGATTCTGATCGACGCTGAAGGCGTTGTTTTGGGCCGCTTGGCTTCGATCATCGCGATGCGCTTGCGTGGCAAGCACAAAGCCACTTTCACACCGCACATGGACATGGGCGACAATGTGATCGTGATAAATGCCGACAAAATTCAGCTGACGGGCAAGAAGCGCGACAAGCCGAATTACTGGCACACTGGTTACCCGGGCGGTATCAAATCCCGCACCACGGGCCAAATCCTCGAAGGCGCGCATCCTGAGCGTGTTGTCATGCAGGCCGTCAAGCGGATGCTGCCAGGCAACAAGCTGAGCCGTGCTCAGATGACCAACCTTCGCGTTTATGCAGGTGCCGAGCATCCGCATGAAGCACAGTCACCTGAAGTTCTGGACGTGAAGTCCATGAACTCCAAGAACACCCGGAGCTAAGTCCATGGCAGAAGATATTAAAACGCTGGATGACCTGAAGGACGTCGTTGCTGAGGGTGCTGTAGAGGCTCCTGGGGCGGTTACCGAAACACTCGTGACATACGAGCCGGTGCGCGACGAGCTGGGCCGTTCTTATGCAACAGGTAAGCGGAAAGATGCGGTTGCCCGTGTCTGGATCAAGCCTGGTTCCGGCAAGGTTGTTGTAAATGGCCGCGAGATGGACGTGTATTTTGCACGCCCCGTTTTGCAGATGATCCTGCGTCAGCCGTTTCAGGTTGCTGGCGTCGAGGGTCAGTTTGACGTGATGGCGACCGTAAAGGGCGGTGGTCTTTCGGGTCAGGCTGGTGCGGTAAAGCACGGGATCTCAAAGGCGCTTCAGCTTTACGATCCATCGCTTCGCGCAGCGCTGAAAGCTGCTGGTTTCCTCACTCGCGACAGCCGCGTAGTTGAGCGTAAGAAATACGGTAAGGCCAAAGCGCGTAAGAGCTTCCAGTTCTCCAAGCGTTAAGGCTTACGACCTCGTTTATGGAAATGGCCGTCCCATTCGGGACGGCCATTTTCGTATCTGGCAAGGCGATTTACGGTAAGGTCATAAAAATGCCACAATTATACCGCATAAACGCCTTCTAGTTTGTTGTGTAGACGAGGGATGCGTCTTGAATATCTCATTTTTTCGCCAGAAGTTGACTGGTACATTTCAGAATAAGCAGCGTTCGACAGAGGCTTCCGCAGATAGTGGAATGTCACGTGTTTTTGATCCGGCAGATCTGGAGATATTGAAGAACTCCGCCCCAAAACAGCGTGAGGCAGCACGCAAGAGCGAGTTTGTTGCTCTGTTTCGCTCGCGCTTGAATGTCGTGCACACGAACGACTGATTCTCTTACAATCAAGCCGTTTAGCGTCGCAAGACGAGCATGCCTGCTGCGACGATCAGGAGTATTCCGACGAGAGTTGTGACGTTCGGCACAAGTCCGAACACGGTGATGTCCCAGATGACTGCGAAGATCAGGTAGCTGTACTCAAACGTGCCGACCGTTGGGGGCGGCGCGATCTTGTAGGCGGCTGATAGCAAGATTGCGATGGCGGCGAAGATACCTCCCATTCCGACGAGCGCGCCCCAAAGCGGCAGGCTGGGCATTTGCCAATCTCCGAAAACGAAGGGTAGCGATTGGGCGAGGTCTGGGCTCGGCGGCGCGAGCACCAGGATGCCAGAGACAGCAAGCGAGCCGAATGTCATTGTGACATTGTAGGAAAAAGCGAGCGCTGGGGTTGTGATGTGTTGGCATTTCATCCGCGTCAGGGTGTGGCCGAGAGCGTAAAAGCTGGCGCCAATGACGGGGAGTATTGTCCATGGCGAGAAGCTGTCTGAGCCGGGTTTCAGCAGTACAAGGACACCGACAAAGCCTAGGAGGACGCCGACCCAGCCTCTGCGCCCCACCGGTTCGCCGAGGAGGCGGGCGGAGAAGAGCGTCATAAATATTGGGGCAAGATAGATGCCGGCGCCGGCGGTTGCGAGGCTGATGAACGGCAGGGCTGCGTAAAACCCAAATAGGCCAAAAGCGATGCAGAAGCCGCGTAGGAGTGCCCAGGGACTCAGTGCATGGGCAAGGAGGGGGCCGGATTTGATTGTTAGCCATGCGAAGATGAGCAAGAGGGGTGCGGTAAAGAATCCGCGCAGGGCAAAGAGTTGCCAGAGGGGTAACACTCCGTCGAACCATTTGACGATGACGTCTTGCACCGAAATGAGGAACGCGGCTGCGACGATCAGCATGACACCCAAAGCGATGTTCATTGGACGCGCGATGGATGTCGACATTGGATGATCCGCTCTGGTTTGTCTGGCGGGTTTACGCGTCGGGTGGGATTAAGCCAAGGCCACGCAGATAGATACCGATGCCGCTTTCGAGAAGGTCTTCGGGAGGGAACGGCGACTTGGTGCCGGGGGAACCCCGGGCGAAGAGCTCGACGACGCCGTGGCTCATGGCCCAAATATGAGCGGAGACCATCTGTTTGGGTGGGCGCTTATCCTCCGGAATATGTTCGGAGAGTTTGTCGGCCGCTTTTTCAAGCACTGCAAAGGCGCGACCGGCCACAAGAGCAAGCTCGGGGGTTCGGTTGATGGAGATCCCACTTTCGAACATCGAGACGTAGTGGCCTGGATGACGGCGGGCGAAGGCGAGATAGGCGCGGCCTGTGGCCTCAAAGGACGCGAGGTCCGAGGGTTGGCCGGTGTCGTAGGCGTATTCCATGAGATCAGCGAAGATCTCGTAACCCTGCTAGGCGCATTCGGCGATGAGGTCTTCGCGTCCCTCGAAATGGCGGTAGACGGCGGCTGGGGTGACGCCAGCCTGTTTGGCGGCCTCGGAAAGCGTGAAGCCAGTTGGACCCCTTTGCTCGATCAGTTCGAGGGCGGCATCGACAAGCGCTTGCCGGAGATTGCCGTGATGGTAGCCGCGTTTAGGCATTCCAGACGTCCGGTCCGCCACAGATTTTGGCGTCGGGGGCGGATATATTGCCTTTGCCGGTGTAGTCGAGATCGCTCAGGGCGGCGCGGATGGCGGCAAGGCGCGCGCGTTTCTTGTCGTCAGAGCGCACAATAGTCCACGGTGCGTGTTCCGTGTGCGAGCGGTCGAAGGTCTCATCAATAGCGGCGCTGTAGGCGTCCCAGCGTTTAAGGCCTTCGACGTCGATCCAGCTCAGTTTCCATTGCTTCAGTGGATCTTTTTCACGCTTGAGGAAGCGGCGGAGCTGTTCGGCGCGGCCGACGTTGAGCCAGAGCTTTTTCAGGATGATGCCTTCGTCCACGAGCATTTTCTCAAAGTCGGGGACCTGGGCAAAGAAATGCTCACGTTGTGTGGGAGTGCAGAACTCGAAGACATGCTCGACGACGCCCCGATTGTACCACGATCGGTCGAAAAGGACGATTTCGCCTTGGGTTGGCAAGTGGTCGATGTAACGCTGGAAATACCACTCGCCGGTCTCGCGGTCCGAAGGTTTGGACAA
>JABDPD010000082.1 GCA_013042895.1 Boseongicola sp.
GGCCGAAGCAATCCGCTCGAGGATCGTCTGGCCCGAAGATGAGGCTTAGTTCTGGTAAGTCAGGCAGCCGTGCCGGTTTCCTGGAAGATCTCCGGCTCAGAGCGGCGCTGACCTTCGTTCACGCAAATAGCGTCCGCGGTTGAGACCGTCATGCCTTCGGGTCGATCAATCGCTCGATCCCATATGACGAGGTCACGAGTGTAGAGCTGGCAAGTCACAACGCCGATGGGCGTTTCAACATTCACGGGTTCGGACTCGTAGGATTCTGGCGATATGCAGGCCGATCGCGTCACGGCTAACAGAGCCAAAATGGGAGCTTTGCTGTTGGTCAATGTGGCAAGCATTCGTTGGGTTCTCTCGTTTACCTTCGTTAACCGCCAGTATGGGACATGTGACGCGACACCTGTCCGTCAGCTTGTTGCCGGGAGTAATCAAAATCATGACCCCTTGGTTTCAGACTGATGGCAGCGCGAATGGCGTTTTCCAACGCGACGTTGCTGTTGGGGTCGGAGCGCAATGGACTTCGTAAATCGGCGTTATCTTCTTGTCCGAGACACATGAACAATTCACCTGTACAGGTCAGGCGCACGCGATTGCAGCTTTCGCAGAAATTGTGGGTGAGGGGTGTGATGAAGCCGATCTGCTGGCCTGTCTCGTCAAGACGAACATACCGCGCAGGACCACCTGTCCGATGGGCCAATTCCGTCAATGTGTAGGATTGAGCAAGTCGCGCCTGCAAATCCTTAAGGCTCCAGTACTGGCCTACACGATCTTCGCCGCCGAGGTCGCCCATCGGCATGACCTCGATAAACGTGAGGTCCATGTCCCGGCTGGCGCACCACTCGGTCAGCGTGAAGAGTTCATCTTCATTAAAACCCTTCAACGCCACTGTGTTGATCTTCACACGCAGTCCTGCGGCTTGTGCCGCGTCAATTCCGCGAAGGACCTGCGGCAGTCGTCCCCAGCGGGTCACGCGGGCAAACTTGGACTCATCCAGCGTGTCGAGGGAGACATTAATTCGGCGGACACCGGCCGCATAAAGGTCCTTGGCAAAACGTTCTAGCTGGCTGCCGTTTGTGGTGATGGTAATCTCGCTTAGATCGCCGCTTTCAAGGTGTCGGGTCATTGACCTAAAAAAGGTCATGATCTCTCGCCGTACCAAGGGCTCACCGCCCGTAATGCGCAATTTTCGCACTCCAAGACTGACAAAGGTGGAGCACATTCGGTCCAGCTCCTCGAGAGTCAAAAGCTCTTTCTTGGGTAGAAAGGTCATGTTCTCGGACATGCAGTAAACGCATCGGAAGTCACAGCGATCAGTCACTGAGACTCGAAGGTAGGTGATTGCGCGTGCAAAGGGGTCAATGAGAGGTGCCGTTTCCATGTTAAAGAGGGTAAGATGCGGTGGCGGGGGCCGCAAGGTCCCGATGATCGATTGGCGTTGAAATAATGAGAGGTTAACGCGATGCGGTGCGGTTTTGGACTTGTGTTTGCGGTTGCCCTGGCAGCCTGCACCCTGCCGACCGAAGCAGAGGTAGAGGCCCCTGAAGCCGTCGAAATCGCCGCTCTGGACGCACCTTCGCCACCACCGGAAGCGCGTCGTGCCGATGAGTTTGACACCACGACCGAAGAGCAACGTAAGGCGGCCCTAGATCCCGCCGAAAATGGCGTTTTGATCGGACGAGCCGTCCTGACATTGGGGGACCCTGGCAGAGCTGGGTTTTGGGTGGAAAGCGAACTGGTATCGCAAGCCAGTGAAGGGCGCATCGAGCTTGAAGATGGTGGCAAGAGCATCGAGGTGGCCCTTTTACCAACCTCGGGAAGTGGCCGTATTTCACTGGCGGCGCTGCGGCTCTTGGAGGTTCCATTGACCGCCATTGTAGAGGTGGATGTATTTGAAAATCAATGAGTTGAATACCCTCCCCCGCGGAGATTGGGGCACGGTAAACCGTAACTTCAAATGGTCGGTTCCAGCCGATTTCTCAATGGCCCAGGCATGCTGTGATGGTTGGGCAGATTTTGATCCCAATCGCACAGCGATCATTGACTTGGCCGAGGATGGAACGCGAGCTGTCTGGAGCTATAGGGCATTGAAAGACGCATCCGATCGGTTGGCAGCGGCGATGCAACACGCGGGCGTTACGACGGGGGATCGCGTGGCGATCTTACTGTCACAGTGCCCCGAGGTTATGGTCGCACAATTCGCCGCCATGAAGCTCGGAGCAATTGTTTTGCCGCTGTTCACGTTGTTTGGCGAAGATGCGCTCGCCTATCGCCTCGCCGACAGCGGCGCGGTGTTGGCGGTGACGGATAAGGCGCATCTGGACAAGCTCGTGAGCGCAGGCGCGGGAACCGCGCTTCACACCATCGTGACAAAAGGCGGGGCCTCGGCTGAAGGTGCGCCTACAATAGTGTCGTGGGATGACGCGATGTGCACATCTTCGGGCGCTTTCCAAAAGACGCAGGTTGGGGCTGATGATCCGGCGGTTTTGATTTACACGAGCGGCACGACGGGAGCGCCGAAAGGGGCGTTGCACGCGCATCGTTTTCTGCTCGGCCATCTCCCTTCTGTGGAAATGGTTTTGGAGCGACCACGAGCGGGCGATGTTGGTTGGACGCCGGCTGACTGGGCGTGGATTGGCGGGCTGATGGATTTGGCTATGCCAACGCTCTATTTCGGATTGCCACTGGTGTCGCAGCGCATGCGAAAGTTCGATCCCGACGCTGCTTTTCGACTGATCCGAAATGAAAAGGTTTCCATCATGTTTCTGCCTCCCACGGCACTGAAATTGATGCGGCAAACAAAGGTACCGAAGGGGCTGTCAACGCGGGCCATCGGCTCGGGCGGTGAGAGCTTGGGGGCGGATTTGCTGGCTTGGGGAGTTAACGAGTTATGTGCGCCAATCAACGAACTTTATGGTCAGACAGAATGCAATCTTGTGGTGTCATCCAGTGCAGGATTGGGAGTCTCAAAACCCGGAACGATGGGGCGCGCGGTGCCGGGGCACGAGGTTACGGTTATTGATGAGGGTGGCAATCAGGTTTCGACCGGTGAAGTTGGCGAGATCGCGGTGAGGCGAGGTGATCCGGTCATGTTCTTCGGCTACTGGAACCTGCCTGAGAAAACAAAGGACAAGTTTTTGGGTGATTGGTTGCGGACCGGCGATCTAGGGCGCCAAGACGACGACGGGTATCTGACGTATGTGGGACGCGATGACGACATCATCACTTCGGCCGGCTATAGAATTGGACCTACAGAGATTGAAAATTGTCTCATCGGAGACCCCGATGTGGTTAATGCGGCAGCCGTCGGAGTGCCTGATCCGGTCCGAACGGAAATTGTAAAAGCGTTTGTTGTCCTGCGTGATGGTGTCTCACCAGAAGGGATCAGCGAGCGGTTGGGTCAACGTGTACGCGACCGTGTTAGCCCACACGTTGCTCCGAGAGCAGTAGAATTTGTCGATGCGCTGCCGGTGACTGCAACGGGCAAAGTGATGCGGCGCGTGCTTCGCGAACGAGGATGACAATTCGTGCTTAGGGCAGAAGCCTTGCAGCCTCTTTTCGGGCGAAAGGCTTCATATACTTTCCGTGAGCTTCAAGGAATGCGCGGGTGCGTTCGGGGTCGCGTTTTGAAAGGTCTCTCAGCCACCATGCGATTGCTTTTTGAATGAACCATTCGGTGTCCTCGACGTAGCCGGCCGCCCACTCTAGGATGCGCTCGCGCTGTGCCAATTCATCGGATTTTGGGAAGCGGTTTTTCGTCCAGGGCAGGGTCATGACCAGAGCGGCGCGGCGTGTCCACATATGCTCGGACCGCGTCCACGGTTCGATGTCATCGAGTCGGCTTGGGTCCCAAGTCAAACGCTTTTGACCGGCGATTGATACGTGATCAGCGATGGCCCAAGCGTCAAAATCGGGGACCCAAGATTGGATCAAGCTCCAAGCACCGGAATCGTCTGGACGTATGCGGGCTTGGGTCAACAATTTCGCGGCCGCGACTCGGGCTTCGTGGATATTGGTCTCCCAAAGTTCGGCGCAAAGAGTGAGTCGTGGGCCAAGTTCGAGAGATTTGCGCCATTCTTTGGTGCATGAATCTATCGTTGGATTTGCAACACCGAGGTATGCGCGGTCGATCTTGTGGTAACGCGCCATTTCTTTGGATTTCTCAGCATCGGCCGTTTTCCCAAGGTCCGTGAGAGCGTCTGCAAGGTTCATTCGACGGTTACTGATTTTGCAAGGTTGCGAGGTTGGTCGACGTCCGTACCCTTTGCGACAGCCGTATGATAGGCAATCAGTTGAGCCGGAATTGCATAGAGAATTGGCGCGAGCAGATCAGGAATTTCGGGCATTGTGATCACGGCCATCGTACCGTCGCCTGCTACCTTGGCTCCTGAGGTGTCGGTGACCAGAACTACTTTTCCGCCTCGCGCCATCACCTCTTGCATGTTGGACACCGTCTTGTCGAAGAGCGTGTCGCGAGGGGCAATTACGATGACGGGGACCGCGGGGTCAATCAGGGCGATTGGGCCGTGCTTCAGTTCTCCGCTGGCGTAGCCTTCAGCATGTATATAGCTGATTTCCTTCAGTTTTAGTGCACCTTCAAGCGCGATTGGATACATTTGTCCGCGACCCAGAAACAGAATGTCTCGTGCCTTTGAAAGATCTTGGGCAACCGTTGCAATGGCCTCGTTGGCATTCAGCGCTGACGAAATCCGTCCCGGCAAAGAACGCAAATCGCCAAGATAAGCCCGCACTTCTGTGTCAGGCAAAAGGTCACGATCCTGCGCGGCTTTCAGTGCCAATGCGAGGAGAACCGTCAGTTGGCAGGTAAAAGCTTTTGTAGATGCGACACCAATCTCGGTGCCCGCAAGAATTGGAAGGGCGACGTCGCTTTCACGCGCGATGGAGCTTTCGGCTACATTCACCACTGAAAGAATCTGCGCCTTCTCCGCGACGTGGCGGAGCGCTGCGAGCGTGTCGGCGGTTTCGCCAGATTGGGAGACAAAAATCGCCAGCGTACGAGGGCCGATAGGAGGCGTGCGGTAACGGAATTCGGAGGCGATATCCACTTCGACAGGGATTTGAGCAAGCTTCTCAATCCAGTACTTCGCGGTCGCACAGGCAAGGTAGGCTGTGCCGCATGCAACCATGATAATACGGTCAATTTGACTGAAATCCGGCGTATTTTCTGGCAATGCGAGGCCGTCGTTTGTGACGTAGTGCTTGATGGCGTCAGCCAGAACGGTGGGCTGTTCTGCGATCTCTTTGGCCATGAAGTGCTTATGGCCACCTTTTTCTATTCGGGTGGTGTCGATCTGGATTTTGCGGGTGTCTCTATTTGCGCGTTTACCATTAGCATCAAAGATCGTGACGCCTTCTCGAGTGATTTCGGCGCGGTCACCTTCTTCCAAATAGGTGATCCGATCGGTCATTGTTGCCAGGGCGATGGCATCCGAGCCAAGGAACATTTCCCCGTCTCCGTGCCCGACAGCCAACGGAGACCCTTTGCGCGCCGCGACAATCAAATTGCTTTCGCCATCGAACAAAAATGCCAAGGCAAACGCTCCTTCAAGTCGGGCAATTGTTTGCTCGGCTGCGTCACGCGGAGCCAGTCCTTGATCAAGGAACGATTGTGCCAAAAGGGCGATGGTTTCAGTGTCAGTCTCGGTTTGCGCGGTGTAACCTTTTGATTCCAATTCCTCGCGGAGCGTTTTGAAATTTTCTATGATTCCATTGTGCACGACTGCAACTGGACCTGATTTGTGAGGGTGCGCGTTGGTGACGTTCGGGGCGCCATGGGTGGCCCAACGTGTGTGCCCAATGCCCGATTTTCCGGCTAACGGTTCATGAACGAGTAGGTCAGATAGGTTAACAAGCTTGCCAACGGCGCGACGACGTTCGAGCTTGCCTTCCGCGATTGTCGCAATGCCTGCACTGTCGTAACCGCGGTACTCCAGCCGTTTTAGGGCTTCAACGAGGGTCGGGGCCGCCTCGTGATTTCCGAGAATGCCAACGATGCCACACATGAGTTAACCTTTCTTAACAGCCGCTTTGGCGGCGCGAAGTTTTTTGAACAGACGTCGTGCAAGTCCTGATTTGTTTTCCTGTCTGGGGCGGCCAATAGCCATGTCACCTTCGGGTACGTCGCGGGTAACGATCGTGCCAGTGGCCGTCATGGC
>JABDPD010000252.1 GCA_013042895.1 Boseongicola sp.
CCCTTGTCGGAGGCGTCCTTGCCCTTGGCCTTGCCCTGTTTCAGTTCTGGGGCGACTGGCTCTGGATTGTGCTCGTCTGGGCAATCTTCCAGTCCGGCCAGTTCGTTGAGGGGAATATCCTGACACCGCGCCTCGTCGGTTCCTCTGTTGGCCTTCACCCGGTCTGGTTGATTTTCGCGCTTTCGGCGTTCGGAGCCTTGTTCGGCTTTGTCGGCCTTCTGGTCGCCGTACCCGTCGCAGCCTCAATCGGCGTCATTACCCGGTTCGCAATCTCGCAGTACAAATCCTCCCTTCTGTACAAAGGGATCGGCAGACAAGACGATCCTTGAACGATGGCCGAACAGCTCACCTTCCAACTGCCCGTGCGCACCGCACTGGGGCGCGGAGATTTCTTCGTTTCTGCGCCAAACGCGCTGGCCGTGCAGCGCCTTGACGACCCCGATGGATGGACAAATGGAAAACTGGCGCTGATCGGCCCGGAAGGCGCTGGAAAGACCCACCTCGCGCACGTTTGGGCCGAAACGCACAACGCTCAAATCACCGACACAGAAGACCTGCCCAACCTCGACATCCTGGCCATCAATCGTGCTCAAGCCATCGAAATTCCCGATGCGCCCTTGTCTGACGGCGAAGAAGAGGCGCTCTTCCATATCCACAACCACATGGCCGCCCAAAGCCTGCCGCTGCTCCTCATCGCCCGCGTCCCGCCTGCCCGCTGGCAGCTCACCCTTCCCGACCTCAAAAGCCGCATGACCGCCACCGATGTCGTGCGCATCGACGCCCCGGACGAAGCGCTTCTCTCCGCCGTACTGGTCAAACTCTTCACTGACCGACAGCTTCAGATCGACCCGAATCTCATCCCCTACCTCGTCACCCGCTCCGACCGTTCTTTCGCCGCAATCACGCATCTGGTTGCCGCCCTCGACGCAGCGGCCCTGACCGAAAAGCGAGCAATTACACGCCCTTTGGCTCGCCGAGTGCTGGACAATTTGGACAGAGACGCGCGATAAACGTCATTCTGTCGTCAAATTTTCCAGTTAGGCCGTGTCTCATGGCAATGAATACCAACTTCCTTAGCGCTGATTTTCTCGCCCCCGTGACACTTGAGGACGTGAACGATCAAAGCCCAAACCGCTTCTTCAATCGCGAGCTTTCCTGGCTTGCGTTCAATTGGCGTGTTCTTGAGGAAGCCGAAAATCCACGCGTCCCGCTTCTCGAAAGGCTGCGCTTTCTCTCCATCTCGGCCACCAACCTGGACGAGTTCTACACGGTCCGCGTCGCCGGTCTGCGCGAGCTTGCGCGCGAGGGCAACACGACGCCCGCTGCTGATGGCCGCTCACCTGCCGAACAGCTCGTCCTCATCAACGAAGACGCCCGCAACCTGCTCAATCGCCAACAAGACGCATGGAGTAGCCTGAAGACCGAGCTGACAGACGCAGGCATCCAACTTCTCAACCGCGACGACCTGCAGGACTCTGACAAAGACTTCTGCGAACACACCTTCCTTACACAGGTCTTCCCCATCCTTTCGCCGCTCGCGATCGACCCCGCCCATCCCTTCCCGTTCATCCCGAACGCAGGCTACAGCCTCGCCCTACAACTTGTGCGCAAGTCAGACAAACGTCCTTTGCGCGCGCTCTTGCCCATCCCGCATCAGGTCGACCGTTTCATTCGAATGCCAAGCGACGATGACACCCACCGCTTCCTGCCGCTTGAAGAACTCCTCCTCTTGCACATCGACAGCCTGTTTCCGGGCTACAAGATCGCAGGCAGTTGCGCCTTCCGCGTGTTGCGCGACAGCGACCTCGAAGTGGAGGACGAAGCCGAAGACCTCGTGCGCGAGTTTGAAGTCGCCCTTAAACGTCGCAAGCGCGGCGAAGTCGTCCGCCTCACCATCTCGCCGGACGCTCCGAAAGCCCTGCGCGCGATCATCGTCGAGGAACTGGAAGTCACCGAGGACGAAACCGTCGAACTAAGTGGTCTGATCGGCCTGTCCGACCTGAAAGAACTCGTCCTCGACGAACGCCCCGACCTCCTCTGGCCTTCATTCACGCCGCGCGTCCCCGAACGCGTGCAAGACCACGACGGAGATATGTTCGCCGCCATCCGCCAGAAGGACATGCTGCTGCACCACCCTTACGAGACCTTCGACATGGTGGTTCGCTTCCTCAAGCAGGCGGCCATGGACCCCAACGTCGTTGCGATCAAACAGACACTCTATCGCACCTCCTACAACAGCCCCATCGTCGCAGCGCTTTGCGAAGCCGCCGAGGAAGGCAAATCTGTTACGGCACTCGTCGAACTTAAAGCCCGCTTTGACGAAGCCGCCAACATCCGCCAGTCCCGCACGCTGGAACGCGCGGGCGCCCACGTGGTCTATGGCTTCCTCAACTACAAAACTCACGCCAAAATCTCGACCGTGGTGCGCCGCGAAGGCGGAGAGCTCGTTACCTATACCCACTTTGGCACCGGCAATTACCATCCGATCACGGCCAAGATATATACCGACCTCAGCCTCTTTACCTGCGACACTGCGCTGGGCCGCGACGCGACCAAGGTTTTCAACTACCTATCGGGGTACGCCCAACCCGAAGGCATGGAGAACCTCTCAATTTCACCCATCACATTGAAGAACACCCTTCTCGAACGCATCGCCGAAGAAGCCGAACACGCGCTCGCCGGAAAGCCTGCCGAGATCTGGGCCAAGATGAACTCTCTCATCGAGCCCGATGTGATCGACGCGCTCTACATCGCCTCGCAAGCTGGAGTGAAGATAAACCTTGTCATCCGAGGCATCTGCGGCCTACGTCCCGGCATTAAGGGCCTGTCAGAGAACATCCGCGTCAAATCCATCGTTGGACGCTTTTTGGAGCACTCCCGCATTGTCTGCTTCGGCGCCGGCTTTGGGCTGCCCCACAAGAAAGCGCGGGTGTATATCTCCTCCGCCGACTGGATGGGCCGCAACCTGAACCGCCGCGTTGAGACACTTGTCGAGGCCACGAACCCCACCGTGAAAGCGCAGATCGTTTCTCAGGTCATGGCCGCCAACATGGCCGACACCGCACAAAGCTGGATCCTCGCCCCCGACGGCACCTTCCACCGCCCCGAAGCCCCCGAGGGCATTATGCCGTTCAACTGCCATAGGTTTTTCATGGAAAACCCGTCCCTTTCGGGCCGAGGCTCAGCAGGCGCATCAGACGTCCCGGAACTCACCCACGACGACGATTGAGGCGTTTCGAGTTCACCCGGCGACGCCTATCGCAACACCACAACCGTACACGGCGCATGCCGCACCACCCGCGACGCGGTGGAGCCGATAAAGTAATCGCTCAAGCCCGGACGATGCGATGCCACAATGATGCAGTCGACATCATTCTCGGTCGCGTGCTCAATGATCTCATGCGCCGCCTTACCATGACGCACAAACACACGGATTTCTGAGGCACCGCCCAAACGGTCACGAAGCGCTGTCGCCGCATTATCCGCTGCCTCGACTTTCGTGTCGTGATCAACCTCAACCGACAGATGCCCCGGCATTGGCTCCAACACGGTCAATGCCGTAATCTCCGCCAGAGTGTCAGACGCCAGTTTACGCGCTGTGGCCAAAGCCTCTTCCTGGCGATCATCAAACGAAGGATCCACAGCCACCAAGATCTTATTGAACATCATAACCTCCCTCTCATTTCACGCCCACGGTAAACCACAGATCCAGCCCACGCGCCTTGACCTCGATCAGATCTCGCAGTTCCCTGTATGCTGCACGTCCTTCTACTGTTCAAAAAAAAATCCCCGGGGTCTGGGGCAGCGCCCCAGGAAATCCGTTCAAACGACCGAAGACCAAGCCGAGACCAATAACCATCCAGTAATACCACCAAACCCAGCCTTAACCTTAAGTCCGGTTAGCCCACGCCACCGCTTAACTCACCGCTATCTTCACACTCACTTTCCCAAACCAACCCGCATTTTCCGGTTTCTTTCTGGAAAAATATCCAATCCTCGCCCCGCCAACCGCGCCTCACATCACAAGCCTACGACCACCCCTTGCGCGAACCCCGCGCCTGCAATACATACCCTCCGATTAAAGACACCCGATCCGAAAGCCATCCATGGAAAACGTCGTTCTCATCGTCCACCTGATCCTCGCCCTCGCCCTCATCGGCGTGGTGCTTCTTCAGCGGTCTGAAGGCGGCGGCCTTGGCATGGGCGGCGGCGGTGGCGGCGGCGGACTCGTTAGCGCGCGTGGCGCCGCAACGGCGCTCGGCAAAGTCACATGGATGCTGGCAATCGCCTTTATCTGTACGTCTTTGACGCTCACAATTTTCGCCGCTCAAAACTCCGCTTCCGGCTCGGTCCTCGACCGCATCGGCGCTGGGGGCGGCGCCGTCTCCGAAGTTCCGCTTCTGCCATCGGGCGATGCGCTCTTGCCGCCAACAACCGGCGAAAGCGGCGGCACGCTCGATCTGCCAAGCGCAGACTGACCCTACGGCAAACCACTAGACCTTGGAAAAACCACTCGACTGACCCCAGATATTGGGGTCAGACGCTTGGCAAACGCGCGCGAATCCTTTAATAGTCAAATCCCGTGATGCTGCAGATTCGGACCCACCGAACAGCGGCTTCGAGCAGGAATTCACGGGAAGGATCCCAAGACATGGCAAGGTATGTATTTGTGACGGGCGGCGTTGTGTCGTCCCTTGGTAAAGGCCTTGCGTCTGCCGCATTGGGCGCCCTCTTGCAGGCCCGCGGCTACTCGGTTCGCCTGCGCAAGCTTGATCCCTACCTCAACGTCGACCCCGGCACGATGTCCCCCTTCGAGCACGGCGAGGTCTTCGTTACCGACGACGGCGCCGAAACCGACCTCGACCTCGGCCACTACGAACGCTTCACCGGCGTTGCCGCCCGAAACACCGATTCCGTCTCCTCGGGTCGCATCTATTCCACCGTCCTCGAAAAAGAACGCCGAGGCGACTACCTCGGGAAAACCATTCAGGTCATCCCGCACGTCACAAATGAGATCAAAGACTTCCTCCACGTCGGAGACGAAGAGGTGGACTTCATGCTCTGCGAAATTGGCGGCACCGTCGGCGATATCGAAGGCCTGCCCTTCTTTGAGGCCATCCGCCAGTTCGCCCAGGACAAACCCCGCGGCGAGTGCATCTTCATGCACCTCACACTCCTCCCATGGATGGCCGCGTCCGGCGAACTCAAAACCAAACCGACCCAGCACAGCGTCAAGGAACTTCGCTCGATCGGCCTGCAACCAGACGTCCTCGTCTGCCGCTCCGACGTCGAAATCCCCGAGAAGGAACGCGAGAAAATCGCCCTCTTCTGCAACGTGCGCAAAGAAGACGTGATCGCCGCCCCCGACCTCAAATCCATCTACGAAGCCCCGCTCGCCTACCACGAACAGGGCCTCGATCAGGCCGTCCTCGACGCCTTCCAAATCTCGCCCGCGCCAAAGCCAAACCTCGCCCGTTGGCACGATGTGCAAGACCGGCTTGAGAACGCCGAAGGCACAGTCAAAGTCGCCATCGTCGGCAAATACACCCAGCTTGAAGA
>JABDPD010000259.1 GCA_013042895.1 Boseongicola sp.
GTCGGGAATGGACGCATAGCTCAGTTGGTAGAGCAGCTGACTCTTAATCAGCGGGTCCTAGGTTCGAACCCTAGTGCGTCCACCATCCTTTTCTTGTTAGCGCCCCTCCCTCAAACAGTCTTTACACATCTTAGTGTGAATTCATGTCATTTTGATAGGCCTTCACCTCTTGATATCACATCATGATGTGATATTGGTGGAGAATGGACACATCGATCATCACACGCGTCCGCGAGATTGTATCCTCGGGCGAACTCACAAAGGCCGGTCTGGCTCGCGCCTCCGGTCTTCATGCTAACACACTGCGCGAATGCACCGAAGATGGCTGGAATCCCACAGCTGACACGTTGGCCAAGCTCGAAAACTTCCTGTCAGATAACGACGACCGCCCTGCGCTAGTCGGCATTGAGGAAATCATCGACGAGGCACGGAATGGCCGGATGTATATTCTGGTCGATGACGAGGACCGGGAGAACGAAGGCGATCTGATCATACCTGCACAGATGGCCACGCCTAATGCCGTCAACTTTATGGCGACATATGGCCGCGGCCTGATCTGTCTGGCACTCAGTCGCAGCCGTGTTGAAGCCTTGGGCCTTGAGCCCATGACCGCCAATAATACAGAGAGTATGCAAACCGCGTTCACCATTTCGATCGAAGCGAAAGAAGGCGTAACCACCGGCATTTCAGCAGCCGACCGGGCGCGGACCGTCTCTGTCGCGATTGATGCAACAAAGGGCCCGGACGACATTGTCAAACCCGGCCATGTGTTCCCTTTGACCGCACGCGACGGTGGGGTTCTGGTGCGCGCCGGGCATACTGAAGCCGCGGTAGATATTTCGCGGCTCGCTGGCCTCAATCCATCCGGCGTGATTTGCGAGATCATGAACGAAGATGGCAGCATGGCGCGGCTCGATGATCTGATCGGATTTGCGCGGAAACATGATCTGAAGATCGGTACGATCCGCGACCTGATCGAATATCGCCGCCGCAATGACCACTTGGTTGAGCGGGTTGGCGAACGCACGTTTGATTCTGATTATGGCGGGCAGTGGAAGCTCATCACCTATCGGAACACTGTCGACAGCAGTGAGGCTCTAGTTCTGCAAAAGGGGCATGTTGTGAACGGAGAGCCCACTCTTGCCAGAGTACACCCGATCTCGGTTTTGGACGATGTCCTTGGCCAGCCTGGCGATCGCAAACGCGTTTTGCAACGCTCTATGCAGGCGGTCGGCCAGCATGGTTCGGGCGTCATCGTTGTCCTTCGCGACCGCCCTGCCACAGGCAATTACAGCGAGGAGGACGAGATCAGAAATGTAGGCATTGGCTCGCAAATCCTCGCGGACCTGAAGATCCATGACATGATCCTGCTCAGCAATTCCCAACCCAATGTTGTCGCGATTGAAGGCTATGGCCTAAATATCGTTGACCATATGCCTATTCCGGAGTGACCAAAAATGGCGAAATTTCTGATAGTTGAAGCACGCTTTTACGGTCATTTGAATGACATGCTGATCGCAGGTGCAAAAACCGCGATTGAAGCGGCAGGGCATGAGGCTGAAGTGCTTACCGTTCCCGGCGCGCTTGAGATCCCCGGCGCAATCGCTCTCGCATTGGAAAGCGATCAGTTTGACGGGTTTGTCGCGATTGGCGTGGTGATCCGCGGCGAAACATATCATTTTGAGATTGTTGCAGGCGAAAGTGCGCGTGCGATCATGGCGCTGACCATGGACGGCATCGCCATCGGCAACGGCATCCTGACGGTCGAGAATGAGGATCAGGCGCTGGTGCGGGGGGACCCTGCGCAAAAGAACAAGGGTGGCGAAGCGGCGGAAGCCGCCCTCGCCTTGCTCAAACTGCAGGAACGCTTTGGCGGCTAACTAAGCAAGCCGACCGAAACAGCTGGCGCCCGCGTAGACAGCGTTCGCGCCCAGTTCTTCTTCGATCCGGATTAGCTGATTGTATTTGGCCAGACGGTCAGAGCGCGCCAGTGAGCCTGTTTTGATCTGCCCGCAATTGGTAGCGACCGCCAGGTCAGCGATTGTGGAGTCCTCGGTTTCGCCCGAGCGGTGGCTCATTAC
>JABDPD010000262.1 GCA_013042895.1 Boseongicola sp.
CCCTTGTACGCACGGCCTTTTCCACCTCGGTTCGCGAAGCCGGTGACCTCTCTGCCGGCGTTTACGATACCCATGGAAATATGCTGGCCCAAGCCGTCACCGGCACTCCCGGTCACGTCAACGCTATGGCCGACGCCGTCGCCCATTTCATCCGCCGCATCCGACGTCAGAATATCTTTGAAGGCGACGTCTACATCACCAATGACCCATGGGAAGGCACGGGCCACCTTCACGACTTTACGATGGTCACACCTTCGTTTCATAACGGCGTTTTAGTCGGCTTCTTCGCTTGCACCGCCCATATTGTCGACATCGGCGGGCGCGGCTTTGGGGCCGACGCCCATTCTGTTTATGAAGAGGGCCTCTACATCCCGATCATGAAATTCGCCGAGCGTGGCGACGTGGACGAGACTTTAACGCGCATCATCCGCGGAAATGTTCGCGAACCCGATCAGCTCATTGGTGACATCTATGCGCTCGCCACCTGCAATGAGATTGGCCACCGCCGCCTGACAGACATGATGGTAGAGTTCGACCTCGACGACCTGGACGGTATCGCCGGTTTCATCCTTGAAAACTCTCGCCGCGCGACGCTGGAACGTATCGCCGGCCTGCCGCAAACGTCAGCGACAGGCGAGATGACAATGGACGGCTTTGACCAGCCCATCACGCTGAAAGTGAAAATCTCGATCGAGGGAGACCGTATCCTGTCGGATTTCGCGGGCACATCCGGTGTCGACAAAAAGGGTATAAACTGCCCGCTAGTCTACACGAAGGCCTATGCCTGTTATGCGCTTAAAGTCGCGATCGCACCGGAAATTCCGAACAACGCGGCGTCTCTTGCTCCCTTCGAGATCGCAGCACCCAAAAACACCATCGTCAACGCCCTTCACCCGGCTCCCGTTGCACTGCGCCACATCGTCGGGCACTTCGTACCGGATGTGGTCTTTGACGCGTTCGACAAGATCGTCCCAGGTCTGGTGCCAGCCGAAGGGGCAGGGTGCTTATGCAACTTCCAGGTTTCCTTGCGCCCGCGAACCGATGCGCCCGCTCCTGAGAGCGCGCGCCGCTCGGAAGTGCTGACGTTCAACTCCGGCGGTTCTGGCGCGCGCCCCGAACACGACGGGTTGAATGCCACAGCCTTTCCGTCAGGGGTTATGACCATGCCGATCGAGGCCACGGAACACGCCGGCCCCGTCATTATCTGGCGCAAAGAACTGCGCCCTGACAGCGGCGGAGCGGGAAAAACGCGCGGCGGTCTTGGCCAGTACATGGAAGTCGGCGCGCAGGAGGGCCACGAGTTTGACATCCAAGCCATGTTCGACCGCGTCGATCACCCAGCCCGTGGACGGCGTGGCGGCAATGAAGGAGCCTCGACCACTATCGTGCGCGACGACGGTGCCGCAATGAAAGGCAAGGGCAAGCAGTTCGTGCCGCACGGACGCAAAGTCGTCATGGCGTTTCCTGGCGGCGCTGGCTACGGCGATCCCTCTGAGCGACCCAAGGCCCTTGTGAGACGCGACCTTGCACGCGGCTACATCACGCCCGAGACGGCCGCAAAGGACTATGGCCTCAGCCCCGAAGACATCGCAGACATTGAAGCCGCCGTTGCACGCGGCGATGACGTCTCCTGAAACTCGAAGGATCAAAGCATGACAAAAGTAGCTCTCGTTACCGCCGGCGGCTCTGGCATGGGCGCCGACAGTGCGCGCGCTCTGTCAGCGGATGGATTCAAGGTCGGCATTCTATCGTCCTCTGGCAAAGGCGAAGCCCTTGCCCATGAACTTGGCGGTGTTGGTATTACAGGCACCAACAAGTCCAACGACGATCTGCAAAGGCTCGTCGACGCGGCAATGAATCACTGGGGGCGCGTCGACGTTCTGGTGAACTCTGCGGGACACGGTCCCCGCGCACCGATATTGGAATTGTCCGATGAAGACTGGCACGAAGGTATGGAGGTCTACTTTTTGAACGCAGTCCGTCCCACGCGCCTGGTCACGCCTATCATGCAGGAACAGGGCGGCGGTGCCATCATCAATATCTCTACCTTCGCCGCCTTCGAGCCAAACCCGGTCTTTCCGACGTCTGGCGTCATGCGTGCTGGCCTCGCGGCCTATACCAAGCTTTTCGCCGACAAATATGCCGCCGAAAATATCCGCATGAACAATGTCCTTCCCGGCTTCATCGACAGCCTGCCGGAAAAGGAAGAGTTCCGCTCGATGATCCCCATGGGCCGCTACGGCAATTCCCTGAACGAGATCGCCAGTGTTGTTGCATTCCTCGCATCCGAGGGTGGAGCATATATTACGGGGCAAAACATCCGGGTCGATGGTGGGATCACGCGGTCGGTATAAAGCTTGCGTCGGTACAGCCCCTGACAATGCGGCGGCACCTCAGTCCATATTCCCGTCATTTTTGAGGTATAAGTGGTGTCCGACATAATCGGAGAACCCGAATGAAAACCGAAGACTTAATGATGCGAGTATCGGATCTGTTTTCGAACATGCTTGTGCTGGACGACACCGGGTCTGCGGTGCTGTCTCCTGCCTATAGACCTCTGGTGGAAGACATCGCGAAAGCGCTTCAGGAAGACCCCGAAAACGAGATGCTGAGCGAGCTTTCTCGGTCACTCGAAGACATGGCAACAAGCGTCGCGAATCCCGCGGTTGCGCAAATCATGTATGAGGGGATGACCAAAGCGGTCGAACCAAATCCGGAAATCTTCGATGCAATCGACGATGGCGACGTGGCCGCGATTGAACAGGCGCTTCTGTCCTGGGATATCAATCAAACCCACGGAGAATACGACTCGACTGCTCTTTATCACGCGATGGCAGGGTTTGAAGTTTCGCTGGAAGTAATCGACTTTCTCCTCGACGCCGGAGCGGATCCACGCCTTGGCCTTACCAATACAAACGTGCTGCACGGCCTCGGCTTTGCAAATCTGCAAGGCATAGCTCCGGAAGACCTCGCCCAACGCATACGGCGTTGCGTCGAGCTCGGCGCGGATATCGAACAACGCACGAACAAACTTCAGTGGACGCCACTCATCACCGCCGCCTCCGAATGGAACCCGGTTGCGGCTGAGGCACTCTTAATGGCTGGTGCGGATATCGGAGCGCGGGCAGGTGAGGTCGAAGGCGTGTGCTTTTCCGGCTCCGACGTTATGTCGTTTGCGGACGGCCACGCAGAAACAATGGACGTGCTGAAGCGCTACGCCAACCCGAACTAAAGGTCTCAGTTCAGCGCAATCTCATCAGAGCGGATTAGCCCGAGAATATCGCGAGCTTGCTGGTCCAGCAGATCAAGATCGAGGTAATCGTCCGACAAACGCTTGGTTTTGTTTTCAAGGCTGGCAACCTCTTGGGCAAGGCGGTCTTTCTCAAGCGTCAAAGTCGCGGCTTCCGCATCGATCTGCACTCGTTTGAACAGCCCGAAATCACCCTGCACACTGGCAAATGTGAAATAGAGTCCTAGCGAGAACATCGCCGCGAAGTACACGACGACACCGATCGAAGGACGCTTGGGGATATTGCTCATTCACTGCCTCTGCGCGCTCTCTGACGGAGCGACTGTTTCGGGAATGTGGCATAATCCCGAGTCCGTGGGAATCCCCTATTTCACGCTTTCGCGTAAATCCGCCGCCCCGAGGATGGGACGGCGGTGATCTTTGCTAAATCAGGTGATTGACGCCTGATAAATTCCATCGATGGCGTTTGCGATGGTCGCGTTGAAGTCCTCGTCTGACTGCTGAGCACTGA
>JABDPD010000263.1 GCA_013042895.1 Boseongicola sp.
AAGTTGTTCCGTGAGCAAGTCGGGCAGACCTATCAGCCGGTGACGCTGGTGTTGTTTAAAGGTGTGACGCAGTCACCTTGCGGTGGGGCGTCAGGTGCGACGGGGCCGTTTTATTGTCCAGGCGACAAGAAGGCCTATTTGGACACGTCTTTTTTCACAACGATGGAAAACAAGCTGGGTGCGGGCGGGGACTTTGCGGCAGCTTACGTGATTGCGCATGAGGTCGCTCACCACGTGCAAAACGAGCTTGGGGTTTTGGGGCAGGCCAACCGGGTGCGTTCGCAGTCTTCTCAGGCGGATGCGAATGCGATTTCCGTGCGGATTGAGCTACAGGCGGATTGTTTTTCAGGGATTTGGGCGCGGGAAGCGCAGGCTCAATTTAGCTCGATTGAACGGGGCGATATTGGCGAAGCGCTAAATGCGGCCCGCCAGATTGGTGATGACACGTTGCAAAGGAATGCAGGTCGCGTGCCACAGCCGCACACATTTACCCATGGCACGTCCGAACAGCGTCAGCGCTGGTTTCGGCGTGGATTTGAGACCGGTGATATGCGCGAGTGCGATACCTTTAGCGCAGCGCGTCTTTAGGCTTTTCGAGCCGCAAAACTCGCGCTATGAAGCGCCATGGTGCGCCCGAGTGGCGGAATGGTAGACGCAGCGGATTCAAAATCCGCCGCCCAAAAGGCGTGGGGGTTCGACTCCCCCCTCGGGCACCAACATCGCTTTTGTATAGAAAGCGACGGAAGATTTTCCAATGGCTGCCATGCGGGGGCCGTTTCATAGGAAGCGATGAGACCGTTTCGTGTTTGGCGAACGTTGATATTTCCCGTTCTCGCCAACGCTGATTTCGCATCTTCGAAAACGGATGAGTTCACGTGATTTGAAACTGAGGTTGGGTGGTCCAAATTCAGGCGGGGTCTTGCTATGCTGGCGATGACCGGGAGAATTCGTGTGAAGTCGTCGGTTTCTTTGGCTTCTGTCCATTTTGAGAGGAAGTGCGCGAGTCTGCCTCTTGAAACTTTCACCGCTTCGTGGCCTGAAAGGGCGCATGAAAACCTTTGCTTACGCATTTCTGCTTTTGACGGCGCTACATCGACCCGCATTTGCCGAAGAGGTCCTTATTGCGGTCGCCTCCAATTTTGTGACCACGGCAGAGGAATTGGCTGAAGCCTTTCAGGCGACGAGCGATCACACGGCTGTTGTGGCGCATGGCTCGACGGGCGCGCTTTATGCCCAGATCGTATCGGGTGCACCTTATGATGTGTTTTTCTCGGCGGATGCCGAGCGACCGCGTTTGCTGGATGAGGCCGGGTTAGCGCTGGATGTCAAAACCTATGCTTTGGGGCGCTTGGTTTTGGTGTCAAACGACGGCGTTGACCTTGCTGCGGCGACCGAGGCCTTTTCTGGGCGGCGGGTAGCTTTGGCTGATCCGATGGTGGCGCCTTACGGCGCTGCGGCAGTTTTGGTCATGGAAAATCTGGAGCTTGATACGGCGACATTTCAGCCTTTGCTGGTGACCAATGTGGGCCAAGTTGCGACGCTCTTCGTGACAGGAAACGCCGATTTGGCGTTTCTCGCTGAGGCGCAATTGCCTTTAGTGGGTTCTGCGGAAGTGACAGTGCTCGATGGGCGTTACCCTGGGATCCGGCAAGATGCGGCGTTGCTTGCGCGGAGCGAAAGCAATCCCGCCGCTGAGGCGTTCTGGGCGTTCCTGCAATCGGATGCGGCGGCTGAAGTGATTGCGATGAACGGCTACGATCCGGCGAAATGACAGTCTGGCCCGCCATATGGTTGACGCTGAAGTTGGCGTTTGTCACCACGGTGATCTTGTTGGCGATCGCCCTGCCATTAGCATGGTGGCTGGCGACCACCCGCTCGCGATTTCGCCCCTTGGTCGAGACATTGACAACCTTGCCTCTTGTGCTGCCACCGACAGTTTTGGGGTTCTACTTGTTGATCCTCATGAGCCCGTCATCGCCATTTGGTGCGCTCTGGGTGTCTGTCACGGGTGATACGCTGACATTTTCCTTTACGGGTTTGGTGATCGCTTCGCTGGTCTATTCGCTGCCTTTTGCCGTTCAGCCTTTGCAGACGGCATTTGCCAGCGTGCCGCTCCCAACGATGGATGCCGCTCGCACGCTTGGAGCGACGCCGCGTGATGCATTCCTGACGATTGCTCTGCCTTTGGCGCGGCGTGGGTTCTTGACGGCTGGTGTTTTGACCTTTGCACATACCGTAGGAGAATTTGGTGTTGTCCTGATGGTGGGAGGCAATATCCCGGGGCGAACGCGGGTGATCTCGATCGAGATTTTCACAGCAGTTGAGACGTTGGATTATGCCACGGCGCATTTCCTGTCGCTGGGCCTGCTAGCGTTTTCGTTCTGCGTGCTGATGCTGGTCTATGTGTTCAACCGACGCGGGGGCGTGCGCGTTGCCTGATCGTTTGCATTTTCGCTTCAAACAGCGCCGGGGTCGGTTGTTTACGCTAGAGGCCGAGGAAAGCCTTTTGATGCAGGGCGTGACGGCGATCATTGGCCCTTCGGGAAGCGGCAAGACCTCACTTTTGCGTGCGCTTGCCGGGTTGGATATGGACGTGGCCGGGGAGCGTCGGGTGACGTTTTGCAGTACGGAGTGGGACGGTCCAGATGGACACGTGCCGTCGCACGAGCGGCGGATTGGTTTCGTTTTTCAGGACCCTCATTTGTTTCCGCATCTAAGCGTTGCGGGCAACATCGGATATGGTGCGAAACGGCGGCAGGTGACGTCGTTCGATGCGATTGTCGAGGCGTTGGATCTTGGGCCTCTGCTGGATCGTGCCGTGGACGGTTTGTCTGGGGGCGAAGCGCGACGCGTTGCTCTGGCGCGAGCGTTGGCATCGGATCCGGCGGTCTTGTTCCTGGACGAGCCGATGACCGGGCTGGACAGTCAGAGGAAGTCTGAGTTTTTGCCGTATATAGCAAGGGCGGTGTCTCAGGCGCGGGTGCCGGCGCTATATGTGAGCCACGCCAGCGACGAGGTCGTGACTTTGGCGGACCGGGTATTGGAGCTTGGAGCCGGACATGTCACTGGGTGGCGAACGCCCCCTATGCGTCTTTCAGCCCATGTGGTCGCCGAAACTGGACCTGGCGTTGAGGTCCGTCTTGATGGGGCCGAAGATGATGGACCCGGGGCGGCGATTGCTTTGCCGCTGCGCGCGTTGCCGGGGGAAGCGATCGGCATCGGGTTGCCGGTTGAAAGCGTTCATTTCAGCGTCCATCACCCTGGCGCTGGATCGGCGTTGATGGTCCTGCCAGTTACCGTGACGCGGCCTGCCGGGTCCGAGGGGCAGGCGGTTCTTGATGTGCTTGGGCAGTCGGTAACCGTGCCTGCCGTCATGCGGGTTCCGGCGGGTAAGACGTTGTGGATGTCGGTGCTGAGAGTGTTGCCACGGCCTTTGGTGAGCGATTCGCCGCCGTGAGCGGAAATCCGCTCATCAATGAGGCGCTCAGGTTTCTATTGATGCGCGAGAGAAAACACTGAGGCGGGGTCGTTTGTGACATATTCTCGCCAGATTGCGGTTTTCACGAAAGTGTCAGTGTTTCTTTCAGGTGGACAATAAATGATACATGCGTTGAACGAATTCTGATTGATCGACGGCTTAGGCC
>JABDPD010000266.1 GCA_013042895.1 Boseongicola sp.
GAAATCTGGGAAGACCCCGATGATGACGCACTAGGTGATTGCGATGCTCAACCGTTTCCGGTCGTGGTGGACATGCCAAAGGCTCCGAAGGGAGAGACGAACTGGGTGGGTCGCGCAATTGAAAAGCAGGAGCGGATCCTGAGCGAACAATTGGCTGCGTTGGAACTGCTTGAGGCCGAGGAGGAGGGTCGAACGACGTCAAGGCGCGCGGAAGATCCTGCGAGCGAGGGCGAGGAGGAAGTGACAACGGTTGTTAAATACCGCCCGGCCCGCATTGCGGCCGGTTTGTTCATCTCTCTTTGCTTCGCGCTGTCTCTGCGAGGTTTGAGCTAGGCAAGAAAAAGCGCGCTGCATTGCAAGCAGCGCGCTTTATTGGTCAATGCCGAAGCATAGTCTTCCGTGAGTGTAACGCTTTTATTTGGGTTAAACTGGTTGGCCGTAAAAAAGCCGTTCACCGACCTTCACTGCAATGCGCCCGTCAGACAGCGCTTGCACAAAGCGCCCCTGCACCGAAACACAACTTCCTAATAGGATTGTTCTGATCATCCCGCCGCCCCCGACTGTCGGTAGGGAATATCTACACGAAAATGTTACAATTGGTAGTAATTTGTTTTCACGACTTGCGCGCAAGTGCACAGATAGGGTGCGCTCAAAGCCAATCTCGAAGGATTGGGATCAGCGGAATATCGGCAGGGGGCATGGGATAACCCCTTAAATCACGGGCGAAAACCCACTTCAGGGCCTGTCCCTCTTGCGCGATCGGGGTGCCCTCCCATTTGCGGCATGCAAAGAGCGGCATGAGCAGGTGGAAGTCGTCATATGTGTGACTGGCGAATGTCAAAGGGGCGAGGCAGCTGGCCCATGTGTCGATGCCAAGCTCTTCGTGAAGCTCGCGAATGAGGGCGGCTTCCGGCGTTTCGCCGGGTTCGATCTTGCCGCCGGGAAACTCCCAGAGACCGGCCATGGGTTTGCCCTCGGGGCGTTGGGCCAGAAGGATGCGTCCATCCGGGTCAATGAGCGCGACGGCGGAGACCAGAACGGTTTTCACGACCGATAGTCTGCGTTGATGGCGATATAACCAGCGGTAAGATCGCAGGTGTAGACCGTGGAACTGCCGTCACCGATTCCAAGGTCTACACCGATATTTACGTCCTGACCTTTCATGTGCTCGGTTGCTGCCGCTTCGTCATAGCCGTCAGCGACTTGCCCGTTCCTCGCGACGGCAACTTTCCCGAAAGAAATCGACAGACGGTCCCGGTCGGCTTCGGCGCCGGACTTGCCGACCGCCATCACGACGCGACCCCAGTTTGCGTCCTCGCCGGCTATCGCGGTCTTCACAAGCGGTGAGTTCGCAATCGACATCGCCACCTGCTTTGCATCTGCATCCGAGGCAGCTCCCTTGACCGAAACCGTCACGAATTTCGTCGCGCCTTCACCGTCGCGGACAACTTGCTTGGCGAGATCGTCCATCACGTCAAAGAGGGCGGCGGCAAAGCGCCCGTTGCCGACAACATCAACGCCAGAAGTCCCGGTTGCCGCGACCAGAAGTGTGTCGGAGGTTGAGGTGTCGCTGTCTACGGTGATGGAATTGAAAGTGCCTTCGCAGAGACCCGAAACCATCGGCTGAAGTTCGTCGAATGGTAGCTTCGCGTCCGTAAAGATATAGACCAGCATCGTCGCCATATCGGGCGCGATCATGCCGGAGCCCTTCGCAAACCCAGAAATCGTGACTGGCTTGCCGTCGATTTCGATCTGGCGGGATGCGCCCTTTGGGAAGGTATCTGTGGTCATTATCGCTTTGGCGGCGTCTTCGATTTTGTCGGGGCTCAGACTTTTGCCAAGCTCGGAAACCACACTGGTGATCCGCTCATGGGGCAAGGGTTCGCCGATCACACCTGTCGAGGCTGTGAAGATTCGCGCTTGTGGCACGTTGATCGCGGAGGCGACAGCAGCGGTGACGGCCTCGACCGCTTCAACGCCCTTGATACCCGTGAAGGCGTTGGCGTTACCGGAATTCACAAGAATTGCACCCGGCGCATCTGACGGACCACCCAGTTTTGCCTGACAATCAAGTACCGGCGCAGCTCGCGTTTTGGAGCGCGTGAATGTCCCGGCGATTGTCGTGCCCGGGGCCAATTCTGCCAGCATGACATCGGCGCGCCCGGTGTACTTCACGCCTGCTGCGATGGTCGCAAAGCGCACGCCTTCCACCATCGGCAAGTCAGGAAATCCACCCTTCGGGGCCAGTGGCGAGACAGGCAATGAACCAGCCACGACTTAGTTCTCCAAAAGGGAGAGGTTGTCGAGCAAACTTGGATCAATTTCGTCAACGGTAACTCGGGTGATGTCGGCGCCCTCGGTGAGTTCCGCCACGCGAGCCTCAACGGCGACTTGCCGCAATTGGGTGACCAGATCGCCGCGCACAGCATCAAGCGGTGGGGCTTCTGTCATGCGTGTTTCATTGAGGCGGATGACATGCCAGCCAAACTGCGTCTGAACGGGTGTAGAAATGGTACCAGCCTCCATCGCGACAACCGCTTCCTCAAACGGAGCGACCATAGCGCCCGTGCCGAACCAGCCGAGCTGACCACCATTGGGACCGGAAGGCCCTGTCGATTTTTCCTGAGCGACCAATGCAAAATCAGCGCCGCCTTCGACCTCCTCGATGATGGCGAGGGCCTCTTCTTCGGTCTCAACGAGGATGTGCGAGGCGTTGTACTCAGTGTCCGGCTCAATCCCGGCGTAGGTTTCTTCATAGGCGGCCTGCAGCGCTTCATCCGTGATGGCTTCGTCTGTGATGCCCTGGATCAGTTCGGATGCCCGCAAGGCACGCTCTTCGTTCTCCAGCGTCGCCACCGAGCCGGGCGAGAGATCGCCGCCGGATTGACCGAGCACCGTTTGCTGCACCAGTTGGTCGAGAATGCCTTCAAACAGGACGTCGCCGGGCAGCGATTGATACTGGGCTGGCAGGCGTTGTTTCAGCACGATCATGTGCGCCAGAGTTATGTCGGCGCCATTCACTGTCGCCACGACAGTGTCGGCAGAAGCATGGCCGTCAGCGTGGATTGGCGCGGATAGCGCGAAAATCGCAACACAAGCAGCAGAAAACGTCTGTTTAAAAGCCATTATTAACCCTCTCTCGATGCCGCAGCGGTAGGCGACGTTGACAGTGTGAAACCGCGCCCTTACATCCCGTTCAACTCGGGTGAGCGGTTTCGTTTCGCCCTTCTATGGCGGGCCAGAGGCACGGGCAAGCGGAACTCCTCACACGTTCTCGTCAGATACGCACGTTAAGGTTGGTGTAGATGCTTGGATTCGGAACGATTACGAAAAAGGTCTTTGGGACCGCAAATGATCGGCAGGTAAAGGCCACGCGCCCGATCGTTGACCAGATCAATGCGCTTGAGCCGGAATTTGCCGCGCTAGATGACGCGGTCCTGATCGCCAAGACGGAAGAATTTAAAAAGCGCGTTGCTGAAGGTGAAAGCCTTGAGGA
>JABDPD010000084.1 GCA_013042895.1 Boseongicola sp.
GCGCCTCTTCTGTTCGCGTACCAGTTCGAGTTTCTTTGTCAAACGGCGCTTCTTGTCGGTTTTCTGGGTGTTTTCCAGATCATTTTGAAGCTCTCTTTCCCGAGCCTCTAATTTGCGCAGAACCTTCTCGACATGGTCCGGTTTGATCTTCCGAGCTTTTCCTTTTTCAAGGCGCTTGAAATACTTGTCGAGCTTCTCGATTGCGTGCTCAAGTCCCATATTCATCCCCTGCATGTGGCGATCCCGAAGGTCGCAAAATATACTTTTCAGTTACACCTGCACTACCGGTCACGGAGCACGAGCGTCTAGAGTTTCCGTGGCAGTTCTGGGAAAGACGTCTTCCAGTTCCTCGTCCTCCAGCGCAAGAATGCGTTCGACCTCGGCCATCGCGTCCTCGGCTTCGATGTAATAGGCTCGCGCCGCTCCGAGAAGGTTTCGCATTGCCGAATAGGCATAACTGGAATCATTCAAAAACGAAGTCGCCTTTGTGGCTTCAAGCTCGCGGTTGCGGATTAAAACTTCTATCCGATTGTTGGTATCTTGCGCGTCGCTTTCAACCTGGATGCGCTCCTGATCCAGCCACAAGCTGGAACGGTCATCGGGCTCCGCAAGCTCCAGTTTGCGTATCTCAACCAGAATGCGCGCTATTTCGGTGCGAAGCTGATCGTATAGTTCGGTGATCTTACCCTGATGCTGTTGGGTGTATCGAGTTGCGTTGCGCCGGAGGTGCTTGATCGATTTGACGGCCTGCACGATCTCCTCCGCCACATCCCGTAAGGAATAGATGTTTTCCGTGACGTCTACCGGCATGTCTCTGGACCCCACCCGTGTTGAGAACTCGACTATCGCTGAGTATAGCGTCTTGATGCGCGCCTCGTATCGCTCGTCGATGTCAAACTCGACCGGCACTCGGCTTGTCGCCACCGTCGCTGCCACATCCTTTGCGTCAAAGATCTCATGCCGGTGCAGGTTGAGCCCGTGCAAAATCAGCTCAACGGCGTTGTCATAAAGATGTTTAACCTCACACCGCATGGCGTATTCGATCGTTTGCGGAAACTCGTCGACCGCTTCGGACAGATACTTTGGCTGGCTCAGGTCCTCCTCGGGTTGCGCGATGCTGCGCTCCAAAAACCCGATTAGCCGCTTCAGGAATGGCAGCATGATCACAACGCCAAGCGTGTTAAAGATGGTGTGAAATACGGCCAGCTTAAGCGTAAAGTCATCGGCAGGAATACCGACTCCAGACGAAATCACATCGACCGCCATGCGAATCGGAGTGATGAAGATCAAGGCGACGCCCGCTGTAATGACATTGAAAACCAAATGCGCCAACGCCAATCGCCTGCCCTGAAAATTGGCGGTCAAAGAGCCAATGATTGCCGTGATCGTGGTGCCGATATTCGCGCCAATGGCCAGCGCCAATGCATTTTCGTACGAGATCTGGCCAGCAGCCAGCGCGGTAATGATAAGGGTCATCGTGGCATGACTCGACTGCATCACAACCGTCGCCGCCGTGCCGATCATTGTGTATACCAGCAAACCCAATAACCCAGTCAGGGCAAAGCGGGTCAAATCGAACTGGTCCTTAAAGGCCTCAAAACCCTCTTTCATGTGGTGAATGCCAAGAAACAAAAAACCAAGCCCCGCCAGCACCAGCCCGGCACCCCGCCAGTACTTGTTCTTTTGAAACACCAATACGATGGCGATGGCCAACATCGGCAAGGCGAAAGCTGAAATCTTTACCTTCAATCCAAAACCCGCGACCAGCCAAGCGCCCGTCGTTGTGCCAATGTTCGCGCCAAAAATGATTCCAACACCGGCGATAAGCGAAATCAGCCCGGCCGACAGAAACGAGATGGTGATGATCGAGACCAGCGAGCTGGACTGCATTATCGTGGTCGTGATGATACCAAACCCCAGAGACTTCGGGACCGAGTCCGTGACCTTCTCCAAAGTCTTTTCAAGGAAACCGCCGCTGAATAACCGGAAGCCATCCTCTAGCATCAGCATACCGAACAGGAAGATCGCGACACCGGCAGCGATTTCCTGAAAGTCACTGCTGGCCCAAAACCCCAGAGTCAGAACCAACAGGATGACAGGCAGCAGAAGCTTTTTCATCAAATGCGACATCAGCACTTACGGCAGCAGCATCCCGCGCAAAACAAAGTAGAACAGCGCGGCGAGCAACCCCGAGACCGGCACGGTTATGATC
>JABDPD010000269.1 GCA_013042895.1 Boseongicola sp.
CCCTTGGGGTGGCCAGATCAAGATCACTCGGATCGGGTCAAACTGGAAACTCGACGCCAAAGGCGAAAAGATAAAGGCTGACGCCGATCTATGGCGCATGATCAACGATCCGACGAACCCAACCGAAGTCGCCGCGTCAGACGTCCACTTCGCACTCGTGTCTGGCGCCGCCAAAGGCGCGCGGCGCCTAGTTGCCGTTTACTTCGATGAGGCTCAGGTCACCGTTACGTTCTGACCGTTCCGTCACCCGTCACAAGGTATTTGAAGCTGGTCAGCTGCTCGGCACCAACCGGTCCGCGTGCGTGCATTTTGCCCGTAGCGATGCCGATTTCGGCTCCCATGCCAAACTCGCCGCCATCGGCAAATTGCGTTGAGGCGTTGCGCATCAGGATCGCACTATCAAGCCGCTGGAAAAACCGATCCGCGGCTGCATCATCTTCGGTTACGATGCAATCAGTGTGGTTCGAGCCGTGGGTTCGGATGTGCAAGATCGCGTCGTCAATACTTTCTACACACTTCGCGGCGATGATCATGTCTAGAAACTCGCGCCCCCAATCGTCCCCGCCTGCCGGCACCACACCGTCAACGTCAGAAAAACTATCGTCGCCGCGCACTTCAACGCCACCATCCAGAAGCCCGCGCACCACACGCTGCCCGATCGTGTCGACCACATCGCGATGCACCAAAAGGCACTCTGCCGCCCCGCAAATCCCGGTTCGCCGGGTTTTTGCGTTCATTATGACTTTTAACGCCTTCTCCGGGTCAGCGGCGGCGTCCACATATATGTGCACAATGCCCTCAAGATGCGCAAAAACAGGCACACGCGCCTCACGCTGCACCAATCCGACCAGCCCCTTACCGCCACGCGGCACGATCACGTCAATTGTATCGGTCATGGTAAGCATCTCACTCACCGCAGCCCTATCCCGCGTAGGCACACGCTGGATGGCGGCTTCTGGCAATCCTGCCGCCTTCAGCCCGTCCACCAGACAACCGTGGATAACGCTGGAAGAATGAAAGCTCTCAGAACCACCCCGCAAGATGACCGCATTGCCGGCCTTCAGACAAAGCGCGCCCGCATCCGCCGTCACATTGGGGCGGCTTTCATAAATAACGCCGATCACGCCCAAAGGTGTACGCACCCGCTTGATGTGTAGGCCACTCGGACGATCCCATTCCTCGATGATCTGGCCAACAGGATCTTCCTGTGCGGCCACTGCCCGAAGCCCGTCGCAAATGCCCTGAATGCGCGGCTCGTCCAGCATCAAACGATCCAGCATCGCAGCCGAGAGCCCTTTCTCGCGGCCGAACTCCATATCCTTGGCGTTGGCCGCAATAATCTCGTCCCGTCGCGACCAAACAGCTTCCGCTGCCGCGTTCAAGGCCCGCGTTTTATCGCCGCTCGAGGCAAACGCCAATTCCGCTGAGGCCGCCTTAGCGTTTCGACCCAGCTCAGCCATGACAGCACTTACATCCATCACATCTTTCATCTCGTCCTCCCGAAGGCCATTCGCACTCACACTATAGCGCCATATCATCGCGATGCACCAAGGCCGCTCGTCCCGGATACCCAAGGATCGCTTCGATCCGATCCGACCGCTGTCCTTTGATCGCGCGCGCCTCGTCTGCCGTATAACGCGTCAATCCATGCCCAAGCTGCGTCCCATCCGGTCCTTCGATACCTACCGGGTCACCACGTCCAAAACGCCCGGATACCTCGGTCACACCAGCAGGCAGCAGCGATTTGCCCCGCTTCAATGCTCCTACAGCACCTGCATCAAGCACCAATGCGCCCTTTGGCTTCATCGCTGCAATCCATCGCTTGCGCGCAGCTTGCGGATCGGTTTCAGGAGTAAACCAAGTGCATCGAGCCCCATTATCAATACGCTTCAGTGGGTTATTAGGCGCACCTAATGTGATCGCCATCGCGGCGCCACCAGCCGTTGCGGTTCGCGCCGCCATAATTTTGGTCTTCATCCCGCCCTTCGAAAGGCCGGTGCCTGCGTCCCCCGCCATCGCCTCAATCTCCGGAGTGATCGCTTCAATCACGTCATAGCGCGTCGCGCTTGCGTTTTCTTTTGGGTTTTCGGAATAAAAACCATCCACATCCGACAAAAGCACTAAGACATCCGCCCCGATCGTAACCGCAATCTGAGCTGCCAACCGGTCGTTGTCTCCATACCGGATTTCATCCGTCGCAACCGTGTCATTCTCGTTCACAATCGGCACAACACCCAGCGACAAAAGCTGTTCAAGCGTCGCGCGACTATTGAGATACCGGCGCCGGTTCGCGCTGTCTTCCAATGTCACAAGAACCTGCGCCGTCGTAATCTCATGAGGTTCCAACGCTTCTTCATAAGCGCGCGCCAATCGGATTTGCCCCACGGCCGCCGCCGCCTGGCTCTGCTCCAAAGGTAAAACCCCGCCGCCTAGTGCCAATCCGGACCGTCCAAGCGCAATCGACCCCGACGACACCAGTACAACGTCGACGCCGCGCGCGCGTAAATCGGCCACATCTTCCGCAAGGGTTTTCAACCATTTGGCACGAAGTTTTCCATCCTCAACCAAGAGGGCTGAACCAATTTTTACAACAATGCGTTTGGCCTCGATCAGGGACGCCATGGTCCGGGCTCCTCTACGCTCTCTCGTTGACGCAGCTTGTCGGCCTCAATCTGCCCACGCACGGCGCGCAATACTTCAACAACACCTTCGCGGCTCACACCACTCATCATCAGAACCGGACCGGCGACTGCTTCCAAAGCAACCCGGCGCTCCTCGCGTTCCTCATCATCCAAGGCATCAACCTTGTTCAGCGCAGTGATCCGTGGCTTTGCGGCAAGCTCACCACCATACGCCTCCAACTCATTGATAATCGTAGTGTAATCCAGCGCTACATCCTCGGAGGTGCCATCCACAAGATGCAATAGGACTGAGCATCGCTCCACATGTCCCAGGAAGCGGTCCCCAATCCCGCGCCCTTCATGGGCGCCTTCAATCAAGCCCGGAATATCGGCGACAACAAACTCAACCTCGTCCACGCCCACAACACCAAGATTTGGATGTAATGTGGTAAACGGATAGTCCGCAATCTTGGGTCGCGCGTTTGATGTCGCTGCCAGAAACGTCGACTTCCCGGCATTCGGCAGGCCCAAAAGCCCCACATCCGCGATCAGCTTCAGCCGCAGCCAAAGCTCACGCTCAATCTGAGGCTGACCCGGGTTGGATCGCCGCGGCGCCTGATTGGTGGACGACTTGAAGTGCAGGTTACCAAATCCGCCATTGCCACCCTTGGCCAGCAAGACCCGGTCCCCGACCGTGGTCAGGTCGGCAATCACTGTTTCTTCGTCCTCATCGAGGATTTCCGTCCCAACCGGCACTCGCAGGACGACGTCATCGCCGTCTTTGCCGGTGCGCTGCTTGCCCATCCCGGGCTGACCGCTCTTGGCAAAGAAGTGCTGCTGATAGCGAAAATCTATGAGCGTGTTCAGACCCTCGACAGCTTCCGCCCAGACATCACCGCCACGTCCGCCGTCACCGCCGTCGGGGCCACCGTATTCGATATACTTCTCTTTTCGGAAGCTGACGCACCCCGAGCCCCCACCGCCAGAACGGATCGTTACGCGTGCAAGGTCGAGGAATTTCATGTTGCTACCTTAAATGTGTCTCGCGTCACGGCGTATGTGATGACGCGCGAAGGCTCAAGCCTTCCCTTTGATGTTGCCATGCCTTCGCCAGTCACCCGAAAGCCGTGTTTTTCCAGAACGCGCCCCGATGCCGGGTTGTCATCAAAGTGATCGGCAATCAGCGTAGTGATTGGAAAACGTTTAAACAATTCCGGCACGAAGGCGGATATGGCCTCAGTAGCAAGGCCCTTTTCCCAATACGGCTCGCCAAGATAATACATGATCGACACAGGCTGCCCGCCGCAGCCAATCCCGCCGATGAGAGCACCTTGATGCTCGATCGCAAGAATGAAACCCGTAAGCCCACGCCATTGCCGTGCATCAACAGCCGCCTCTGCATGCTCCAGCGTCCAGTTATTGCCAATCGACGACACACCCCGCGTCAATCCCGGAGTAATCAACCCAAGCAGCGCCTCCGCGTCGCCTGCTTTCCAAGGCCGGAGCGTCAGTCTCGGCGTATAGACAGTGAAGTCGCAACGCGCCTCCCAAGCATCCCGCGTCAACTCCATTTCGGTTGCACTCACATCCTGATTAAGCGAACGCGCATTCCGCATCGCCCGACCGACAGGCCTGAACGCAAGTGCTGCCAAGACAGCGCCGGACCTTTCATTGCCCTCAAAATAGGACGACGCCAAAGGACCACGCTTCTCATCCTGGAACCAATATTCCGCGACAGCATAGGCCGCCTCGAAACCATAGCCCTTCCGCCAGGCTGTCCGCGCCAACCAATAACCAAGACCGTCATCAATCCCGATCACACCGCGGAATCCATCATTGTCACAAATCGCCCAGACCATCGCATTGGCCTCAATGGTTTTCTCTAAAAACCAGAGCGCATCTTCCATGGTATAAGGATATGGAACCACAGATAGCCAACGGCTCACGTCGTAGTTTCCCACGCCTTCAACAATGGCGTTGGCATCGGTCATTTCCAGAGGGCGGAGCGTCAGGCGCGGCGTCCTCAGAACGGGAGGCGCCTGACGATACATGATGTTAGTCGTCCAGACGCTTCAGATATGTCCATGTCGGCACCGTCGAACCGCGGGCAACTGTGAAGGTTTCAGCATCGCCAAGATACTGAAAGCCAGCGTTCGTCAGCACACGGGCAGAGGCCGGATTGTCCTGAAATACGCTTGCAAACATGGTCTTATCTTTATGCGGATTGGCATCAATCATGCCGCGTACGGCCTCTGACGCAAGGCCGGAGTTCCAAAACGCCGGCACAACCCAATAGCTCACCTCGGACTGATTACGGTCCATCCGCTCAAGCGCGATCAGGCCCAAAAACTCGCCGAGACCGCTCACAGAACCATCCATCACCCAAATGTCTTCATCCCGATCTTCCGCGAGCGCACGCGAAACAATCGTCTCGACCGCTCCAGGTGGCATGGGATGAGGAAAAGTGCGTGTCATGCGCGCGACCCGTTCGTCCGACCCGAACAGTTCAAGGTTGCCCGCATCCGATCGGCGCATCGGTCGCAAAATCATGCGGTCGGTATCAATTCCCGGCTGGTTGACTATGGCTTCAATTTTCACGGGGCTCCTCCTTCGCCTCGTTGGTCGCAGTTGGGTGCTCCTCCACCCTCATGCTATTTCATCAAATGGGATCGTCAGACCCGCGCCGCAACCCACTCTATGAAATGAACGAGGGGACCGGCGCTTGCCGATCCCCCCTATTACTCTGCCATTTGGATCGGCTTACTCAGCGGCCTCCGCCTGCGGGAGTACCGAAATAAATGTGCGGCCTTTGAGACCTTTATGGAATGTCACCTGACCTTCGGCTGTTGCGAAGATCGTGTGATCACGTCCAAGGCCAACGCCCTCGCCCGGCCACCACTTGGTGCCGCGCTGACGCACGATGATGTTGCCCGGAATGACGACTTCGCCACCGAACTTTTTCACGCCAAGGCGACGACCGGCTGAGTCGCGGCCGTTACGGCTGGAACCACCTGCTTTTTTATGTGCCATTGGATGTTCTCCTTATTCAGCGAGAGCTTTGGCCTGTTCGACCCAGCCTTCGCGTTCAATACGGCCTTTGAACGACAGTTTCTCGTCGAACTCGGCAATGTCATCAGCGCCCCACGCAGCGATCTGCGCGAA
>JABDPD010000274.1 GCA_013042895.1 Boseongicola sp.
GTCTTGGACTTCGCAATCTCAGCCAATTTGTCCAACCGCGCATCCGGCACCGCCACCTCACCCACATTGGGCTCGATTGTGCAAAACGGAAAATTCGCCGCCTGCGCGGCCGCCGTGCGCGTCAGCGCATTGAACAAGGTCGACTTGCCCACATTCGGCAAGCCCACAATTCCCATCTTAAAGCCCATCTGACGCTCTCCTTGGCAAGTCGAAGAAGGCTCTACCGCCCACCCCCCAAAGAGGCAAGCGCCCGGACCCTAATCCCGCGCTGCGCGCGCGTTTGCAGCCTGAAATATGATGAACCACGCCAGCAGGATAAACATCGGATGCGTCAGCCCGCCCGAGAAGATCAGTGCCGGCACCCAAAAGAAGAACACCAGCACGCCCAAAAACGGACGGCCCGCAAAAACAATCGATAACGGCGGCAGCAATATCGCAAAAATGTAATTCATGCCTTTCACATAGGAAGTGAAACGCGCGCTGTCTATAAATCCAAGACACCTTCTTCCTGACGAAAACACTCCAGGGCGCCGACCAACGGGAGGCGGGGGACAGCGTCTCCCGCTGCCGCAACGCTCGAAAAGGGCGGCGCAACTCTTGCATCCCGGCCGCAGTTGAGCGACAGAAAACCCAACCAATGAAGAGACCGTCACCATGACCCGTATCGATGCCAAATTCGCCGAGCTTGCCGCCAAAGGCCAGAAAGCCTTCGTCACCTATGTGATGGCCGGAGATCCCGACTTTGACACTTCGCTTGAGATCGTCCGCGGCTTACCCGCCGCCGGCGTAGATGTCATCGAACTTGGTCTTCCCTTCACCGACCCCATGGCCGATGGAGCCACCATCCAACTTGCAGGGCAGCGCGCCCTCGAAGGTGGTATGACGCTTCAACGCACGCTAGAACTTGCCCGCGCCTTCCGCGAGAATGACGACACAACGCCCATCGTCCTTATGGGTTATTACAACCCGATCTACTCGCGCGGCGTAGACGCCTTCCTCGAAGACGCCAAATCCGTAGGCATTGACGGGCTGATCGTTGTGGATCTGCCGCCAGAGGAAGACGCCGAACTCTGCATCCCCGCGCAAAAAGCAGGCCTAAACTTCATCCGCCTTGCGACCCCGACAACGGACGACAAGCGCTTGCCCACGGTTCTGCAAAACACCTCCGGTTTTGTCTACTACGTCTCAATTACCGGGATTACGGGTGCTGCCAACGCTGTCGCCACGGATGTTGGCCCAGAAGTTGCCCGTATCAAATCCGCCACCGATCTGCCCGTCATCGTGGGCTTTGGTATCAAGACACCAGAAGGAGCCGCCGACATCACCCGTGTTGCGGATGGCGCCGTCGTCGGCTCGGCAATTGTTGAGAAGATTGGCAAAGGTGACAGCCCTGCCGATGTTCTGGCTTTTGTGAAATCCCTCGCGGACGGCGCGCACAGCACCTGAGGCACTGCGCATTTTTTGAAATCTGCCCAACAGCTTCAGTCGGCCTCGATCACATCGTACTCCGATCCAAGCCGTGAATACCGTCCCTCGGTAACATCATCCAGTTCGATGTCCGGCGTGTCTCTCGGAGTACGCCGTCCACAGACGACGCCAAGAAACGATTCCAAAATCGAAGCGGCCAGAATAATTCCAACAAGAGTAAGCAATTCCATAAGATCATCCCTTAGCCCTCACCCGAACAAAAATAGCAAGGGCCCGCACACCAGGAAAAATACACCAGATGCAAAAGTTGCAGCTCAGACCAATAACCCCGGCCTGACCCGCATGCGGGCCCTGCTGGTTAAGTGCTGTACGAAACGTAACGGCGCTGAATTGGACGATCTTCCGCCTCAGGCTCATCCGACTCATCAGGCCAGATGAAGCGCTCATAGTCAGCAGTATGCTCGTCCCGGCGCGCATCCAAGCGGGCTTTGATCAAGACAAATGCTGCCACGAAGAACGGCAGGGAAAATAAGACATAGGGGGTGTAGATAGAAATCTCACTCATAACCAAACACTCACAACACAAAAGATTTACAACGAATTTTATAGAATACGTGTGTGGCCATATTTGGGCGGAACTTGGGCATTTCCGCCCAGTTTCAGCCGCACAACCGACACATTCCAACCCTCTCACAAAAAAACCCGGGCGCGGACGCCCGGGTCAGGTTTACTCAACTGACTGAATAGGAAGGGAGGATCAGCCTTTCGAGAAGTCTGGGTAAGCTTCCATGCCAAGCTCGGACGTATCGAGCCCCTGGATTTCGGCTTCCTCGCTGACGCGAATGCCCATCAGGCCCTTTAGGACGGTCCATACAACGAAGCTCACTACGAAAGTGAAGACACCGTAGGCAATGATACCGACGAGCTGTGTCACAAGGCTTGCGTCACCATTGTAGAAGACCACTGCGATTGTGCCCCAGATACCTGCAAAGAGGTGAACCGGGATCGCACCGACCACGTCGTCAATCTTCATCTTGTCCAACATTGGAACTGTGAAGACCACGATCACACCACCGACCGCACCGATCCACAGGGCACCAAACAATGTCGGGGCAAGTGGTTCAGCAGTGATCGAAACCAGACCGGCAAGAGCGCCGTTCAAGACCATCGTAAGGTCGACCTTCTTGTACATGACCTGTGTCAGGATCAGTGCAGCAACTGCACCAGAAGCCGCAGCCATGTTGGTGTTGGCAAAGATGCGCGACACATCGGTGATGTCACCAACCGTACCAGCCGCAAGCTGCGAGCCACCGTTGAAGCCAAACCAACCGAGCCACAGAATGAACGTACCCAATGTGGCCAGCGCACGGTTCGAGCCTGGCATCGGGTGCACTTTGCCGTCCTTGTACTTGCCAATACGCGATCCAAGCACGATGGCACCAGCCAAGGC
>JABDPD010000276.1 GCA_013042895.1 Boseongicola sp.
CCCTTGGCGTGATCATCTACTTTGGCGGCCTCATGCCGCTTCTTCTGATCTTCCTGCCGTCCACCCTTCTGGCTGCAACCGCAGGCATGTGGCTGTTCTACGTACAGCACCAATTCGAAGAAACGCACTGGGACGAAGCCGAGGACTGGCAACTCCACGACGCGGCCCTGCACGGCAGCTCGCACTACGTTATGCCAGCACCGCTCCAGTGGCTGTCTGCCAACATCGGCATTCACCACGTCCATCACCTTTATAGTCGAATTCCGTTTTACAGGCTTCCGGAAGTGTTGAGGGACCATAAGGAACTTGCTGAGAGCAACCGAATGACCATTCGTGAAAGCCTCACTTCTGCTCGCTTGCACCTTTGGGATACAAGACAAAAGCGACTCCTGTCGTTTGCAGAAGCGCGGGCACTTCCGCGCTAAAGTTCATAAAAGCTGAACCACGTCGAAACCGCCTGCCCTGGCGGCAGCTACCCCTTGCGCAGAATCCTCAAGGACGAGAACTCTTTGGTCCGAACCAAGCAAGCGCGCCGCGTGCTGAAATATATCCGGCGCGGGCTTCGGTGGAAGCCCATCGCTTACGGCCACAATGTGATCGAAGAACCTGCCTAGCCCGGTCGCCTGCAAAGAAGCCTCGGCCACCTGCTTCTCCGCGTTCGTTCCGACGGCCATAGGACCGACCTGCGAAAGCGCTTGAACCAGAAGCTCAGTCTCTGGGATGACAGCGACCTGATTACTTATGCTCACAAAAACGTCGATACTGCGCGCGCAGGCAAGCTCAATATCGAGAGGTGTCCCGTCCGCTGAAAACTCTCTGAACAAAGACACCCGATCCAAGCCCGTTCGATCCAGATACCAATTGCGTTCAAGAACCCACCCTTGCTCAGCAATCGCCCGATAAAACGACTGAAAATGCACCTCTGAGCTTTCCACCAGCGTCCCATCGCAGTCGAAAACAAAGGCGTCATAGTCGCGTCGAACGATCTCGTCCTTCCAGATTCCAGACGACATTTCGAGAACCTCGGTTCCTGTATGCAGCAGCGCTTCGATCATTCTGATTGTTCCAGGTCGTTCCGTCGGTGATGATATGCCTCGGCCTAGCAGACCCGGCAAGCCCTTGGACCCCCAATTCCTCGCCCAGATTCATTTCACTTCACAATCCGGCAAATCTCGCTACGCTGATTTTGTTGAGTCAGGATCACGAAAATAGTGCCGGCACGACACTTCTTGCTCAGCCCACAAGCGGTAGTGGCAGGAATTCAATTGCGGGCGTTCAGCCCGACCAAGGGAGGATTACTATGAAAAGATTAAGCACACTTGCGCTCACTTCTATTGTCGCGCTGACCGCAGGGGTCTCCGCCGCGCAGGCCGACAAACTGACGCTTTATTGCTCGGCGCAAGAAGACTGGTGCCAGCTAATGGCGCGCAGTTTTGAAGACGCCACGGGCATTGACGTAAACATGACCCGTAAATCATCCGGCGAGACATTTGCACAGATCAAAGCCGAGTCCTCTAACCCACGCGGCGATGTCTGGTGGGGCGGCACCGGTGATCCACATCTGCAGGCCGCAGAAGAAAACCTGACAATGGCTTACGTGTCCCCAATGCGGGACCAGCTTCACGACTGGGCGATCAGTCAGGCGACTTCCGCTGGCGACAAGACAATCGGCATTTATTCTGGTGCGCTTGGCTACGGCTACAACACCGAACTGCTTGCCGCCAACAATCTGCCCGAGCCATCGTGCTGGAAGGATCTGTTGAAGCCCGAGTACAAAGGCCACGTTCAAATGGCGAACCCGAACTCGTCCGGTACGGCCTATACGACGCTGGCTTCCATGGTGCAGCTTTTTGGTGAAGACGAAGGCTTTGAATTCATGAAAGGCCTTCACGCCAACATCAACCAGTACACCAAATCAGGTTCTGCTCCGATCAGAGCGGCTGGCCGTGGTGAGAACACCATCGGTATCGTCTTCATGCACGACGCTGTGAAGCAGGCCGTCTCGGGCTTTCCTGTGAAAGTCGTCGCACCTTGCGAGGGCACTGGCTACGAAATCGGCTCGATGTCGATCATCGACGGCGCGCGCAACGAAGACGAAGCCAAGAAGTTCTACGACTGGGCTCTTTCCACAGACGCGCAGAATCTCGCGCTTGAAGTGAACGCCTTCCAGGTTCCGTCGAACAAGGGTGCCGACACGTCTCCGTCTGCACCGGATATGTCGACGATCACGCTGATCGACTATGACTTCAAAACGTATGGCTCCTCTGCCGAACGTAAGCGTCTGCTGCAGAAATGGGACGAAGACGTCTCAACATTGCCGCAGTAAGACTTGCGCAACGTTTCAAGTGAAACGACCGCCCACCCGGCGCTGATCTTTTGGATCGTTGCCGGGTGGGTCGGGTTCTGTCTTTTGCCCTGGTATGGGGTTGAAGACGGTTTTTTCTCGTTTGAGTGGCTGGTCGATGGCTATCCGTTTGACGAGGATTATGCTCCGGCCGCCTTCCTCATCGGACAAGGCGAGAAGCTGTGGCTGACGCCGCTTCTTATTCCACTGATCATATCATTATTCGCGCTTGGCCGTAAGAAAAGCGATCCGCTCTACGCGAAGATACTGATTGCCTCCGGGGCCTTGGGCTTTGGCTGGCTCATCGCACAGGGCTTCGGCATTGGCATCCGAGGGTACAACTACGAATGGCTAACCGCGCTGTTCGGAGACCTTGGGGACCGCCAGTTCGGCATGGGCTACGGAGCGCTCTTGCTCGCCTCGGCCTATTTGTTTTTGTTCACCCAAGGCATCGCCGCGCGTGGAGCCATAAACGGAGACGTCTTCGTCGTCAGCGCCATCGGCGGTGTGATCGTCATTGTAACGGTCTTCGTTTTCTTCCCAATCGCCAAGATGCTACTGGCAGCCTTCATCACTGAAGAAGGCGGTTATTCCGCCTCGGTTTTTGCTTCCAAGTTCTTTGATGACCGTCTTTGGGGTCTCGGCTGTCTATCTGGTGGTCGTTGCGGAGCCGCCTGGAACTCGCTCTTCCTTGCGATCACCGTTGGCATTCTGACCACTGTTCTGGGGCTGGTGTTTGCACTTGTCGTCACCCGCTCGGGCTTCCGCTACAAGCGGGCTCTTCGTGCGCTGACCGTCTTGCCGATCATTACACCGCCCTTCGTCATCGGTCTGGCCCTGATCCTGCTCTTCGGGCTCTCCGGCTCTGTTACCCAATTCTTCGCCGACCTCTTCGGAGTCCAGCCCACACGCTGGCTTTATGGGATGCCCGGCGTCCTTATCGCGCAGACGCTGGCCTTCACGCCCATCGCATTCCTCGTCCTTATCGGCGTCGTCGAAGGTGTGTCACCTTCCATGGAAGAAGCCGCTCAAACGCTGCGAGCGAACCGCTGGCAGACCTTCCGCACAGTGTCCCTGCCCCTGATGCGCCCCGGACTGGCGAACGCCTTTCTCCTCGGCTTCATCGAGAGCATGGCCGACTTCGGAAATCCGCTTGTCCTCGGCGGCAACTTTGACGTGCTGTCCACCGAAATCTTCTTCGCCATCGTCGGCGCGCAGTACGACCAGGGCCGCGCGGCAGTCCTTGCAATGGTTCTGTTGTTCTTCACCCTGTCCGCCTTTTATGCACAGCGCATGTGGCTCGGCAAAAAGAGCTACACCACCGTCTCCGGCAAAGGCGACGCGGGCGTTCACCCACTCATGCCAAACGGCCTCGCTATCCCGGTGTTCATCGCTGCGATCACTTGGGGCCTCTTCACGGTCGTGGTCTACGGCATGATCCTTTACGGCAGCGTCGTTGAGCTTTGGGGCGTCAACAACACGCTCACCTTCAAGCACTACGTCACCGCATTCTCGGTGCGTTTCGAGGAAACTGGCATCCGTTGGACCGGAGCCGCGTGGGACAGCTTCTGGACCACGATCTACATCGCTGCCGCCGCTGCGCCCCTCACCGCCATCGTCGGCCTGATCACCGCTTACCTGCTTACACGCCAGTCCTTCGCCGGCAAAAACGCCTTCGAGTTCGGCACCATGCTCAGCTTCGCGATCCCCGGCACGGTGATTGGCGTCAGCTACATCCTCGCCTTCAACGTCCCACCCATCGAGATCACCGGCACCGGCATCATCCTGATCGTCAGCTTCATCTTCCGAAACATGCCCGTCGGCGTGCGCGCGGGCATCGCTTCGATGAGCCAACTCGACAAGTCGCTCGACGAAAGTTCCCTGACGCTGGGCGCCAACTCGTGGCAGACGTTCCGTCGCGTGATCCTGCCGCTTTTAAAGCCCGCCATTCTGGCCGCACTCGTCTACAGCTTCGTGCGCGCCATGACAGCGATCTCGGCTGTGATCTTCCTTGTGTCCGCCGAATACGACATGGCGACGAGCTACATCATCGGACGCGTTGAAAACAACGACTATGGCCTCGCCATCGCCTATTCCACAACGCTGATCTTCGTCATGCTGGCAGCGGTTGGCCTGCTGCAACTCTTGGTCGGTCGCACACAAATCGGACGCCGCACTCAATTCGGGGCAAAGGAACAAACATGAGCGAGACACTTATTGCCAGTAAAGCCGCCCCGGTTCGTTTCGAGAGCGTTACGAAAAGCTTTGGCCGCGACGTTGTCGCCGTCGACAATATTGATCTCCACGTGGAGGCTGGAAAACTCGTGACGTTGCTAGGGCCCTCTGGTTGCGGCAAGACGACGACACTGCGCATGATTGCCGGTCTGGAAATGGCCACCTCCGGACGCATCCTGATCGGCGACCGGGACGTCACGACGCTGCCCGCAACGGACCGGGATGTGTCAATGGTCTTCCAGTCTTACGCACTGTTTCCTCACATGAGCGTCCTCGAAAACGTTTCCTACGGCCTGACATTCTCGGGATTTTCCAAAACGGAAACCCGCGACCGCGCTCTGGCGGGTCTCGAACTTGTCGGACTAAAGGGCTTTGACGCCCGCCTGCCAAGCGAACTGTCTGGCGGCCAGCAACAACGCGTCGCCGTCGCGCGCGCGCTGGTACTTGAACCTCAGGTTCTGTTGTTCGACGAACCACTCTCGAACCTCGATGCGAAGCTGCGCCGTCAGGTGCGCGAGGATATTCGTGCAATCCAGCAGGACCTCGGCCTGACTGTGGTCTACGTCACCCACGATCAGGAAGAAGCGCTCGCGGTTTCCGACGAAATCGTGGTCATGCGCAACGCCTCCATCGCGCAAATCGGCACTCCGCGTAGCCTTTACGATGCACCGGTTGACCGGTTCGTTGCCGATTTCATTGGTGAAGCAAACATTTTGCCCTGCACGATCGAAGGCGTCGCTGACGACATGGCGACCATTTCTATCGAAGGATACAAACACACGCTCCCCGCACGCGGACTTGCGCCGGGAGAGGCCAAGCTTGCGGTTCGCCCCTCACGTCTCGTTATCGGGGCGCAAGACGGCTTCAAGGCGAAGATCGCAAAGGCGACCTATGTCGGGGTGCGCATGGAATACACGCTGGAAGCCAGCTTTGGCTCCATGTTCGCAGTCCATGACGATGTGGATACTCCGCTGGAAGTCGGAAGCGACGTGACTGTCGGGTTCTCGCAAAAAGGGCCAGTGTTGCTGCCAGAGGCCTAATCGGTCTGGCTGAAAGCCTTCTTCGAAAGCTCCAATAGCTGATCAAACACCGTAGCCGTGCCCACAACGACGCGCCCACCATCGCGTATCATTGCGTCCGAGTCCTGCTCCTCAACACGGCCTCCAGCTTCGGCCACGACAAGCTGTCCCGCAAGACAATCCCAAGCATTCATGTGCTCTTCCGAATACCCCAAAAGTCGTCCTGCGGCGACGTAGGCCAAAGAAAGCGCGCCAGATGCATTTCGATAAAACATCGACCCTTCTTCAATTAGCGCGGAAACAAGCTGCACGATGCCTCGGTCATCAACCCGACTGGAATACCCGACACCTATCGTACCTTCAGAAAGCTTGCGCGCATCATTCAGTTTCAGTGGCGCCCCATTTAGCCTTGCACCTTCGCCCTTCACAGCAACAAAGGTCTCGTCGTTTACAGGATCGTGAATGACCCCACAGGCGGTCATGCCATCGCGCACACCCGCGACGACAACCGTCCATGCGGGAATGCCATTGATGAAGTTCGTGGTTCCATCAATCGGATCAATGACCCACGTGAACCCGGATGTACCGGACGTCGGAGCGTGCTCTTCGCCGACTATAGCATCTTCCGGAAAGGCCTTGCCCAACAATTCGCGGGTCAGCGATTCAACGTTACGATCAGCCTGCGAAACGAAGTCCTGATGACCTTTATGATCAATCACCAAAGTGTCCTGCTCGCGAAAATACTTAAGAGCCAGTTGCCCGGCTTGTCGGCAGATATCCTCCAGGATTTCAATTCTCTCAGGCATTGGCTTTCCTCTCGCGCACGACGCTTGGTTATGGTCGAACTACCACCGTCAAAGACGTAAACCCACATCTCTTTTTAAATAGACCTTAAGAACTGGCAAACCCACACATCTCTCAAGTATCGACCAATCCCGTCACTCCTCGCCCTCATGTAGACAAGTCCGCACCCATCTCCCCAGTCTTTCACTAAACGGGAGACGAAAATGCCAATGCCCATCGCCTGCTCAGCCGTCTATCCGACCCTCGCGGTCCCCAACGTCGCCCAAACCTGCGAATGGTATGTCCGCAATCTGGGCTTTACGCTTAAGTTTCTCTGGGAAGATCCACCGACCCACGGCGCCATTCTACTCGACCAGGCGTGCGTCCACTTTTTGGCAAGGCGTGCCTCAGCTGAGTGAAAACTGGCTCTACTTCGACATTACTGATTTGGACGAAATGTATGAACGGGCAATAAAAAACGGCGTCGAAATCAACGCCAATCTAGTATCCCTCCCCTGGGGGATGCGCGAGTTCAACGCCGTAGACCTGATCACTCCGCCCCAAGTGCCGCCGAAATCGGCGCGAGCGTTACGCTAGCCGCGCGGTTACCAAGAACCCACTCAGCCAGAGCTTCCAGCGTAATCGCCTTCGTCCGCCCGACCAAAATCACCGCCTCATCCTGACGGGCCCGGAACGCCGCCCGGTCCATTGCGCGGCGGATTTGGTCATTGGACTGACCGTCGCCGTCAACGTCACGGAAGATCAACCCCGTTGGAACGCCCGCGCGCTCAGCCCGCTGATGCGCCGTGTTCAATCCGCGAGGGAACGTGATCAAGCCATGCCCCGAGGCCGCGACAACGTCTACGACCTGCGCAACCGCCGAGCGGTTGGACTGAAAGCTGTCGCCCGAGTTGTCCATCACAGCCACCGCTTCCGGCACCGTTTCAAAGTTCACCCGCAAGGCTACTTCCACGTCTTGCGGAGTCGCTTCAAACGGTAAGGACGGGATCATCACAACTTCGCGCCCCATGGCACGATAGTCGCGAGCAATTCCAGCCGCTCCAGGGGAACCCGCGTTCACACCGAACGACACGCTCTCCGGCAATCCGTCAACAACATCTGGGCTCAGCGCTCCATCACCTTCATGCACCAAAACAATCGACAACAATGGCTTGTCGTCCGGAGCTTCAAACGCTGTCGCCCACCGTGTCAGTGCATCGCCTGTGTCCAGGCGCAAAGGCTCCTCTGGTGATGGCTCAACACTCGTCTCCGGCGCATCGGTCACTACCACCTCCGGCGTTGTACCAATGGTCGGCAAGCGATCCGTCTCGACGTTCTGCGCCATATTGCCAATTTCGTCGACTGGCTTGAAGAACTCGCTCTCGCCACCGTCCACACGCACAATCGCGTTCGGAGCCTCATCAGCGACCGGCGCTTCCACCGCTTCAGGTGCCGCCGGGGCTGAAGGAGCTTGTGCCGAATCCGTTTCAATGATCCGAGGCGTTGGGGTCTCAACTGTTTCCGTCGCCTCAGGCGCCGGTGCCATTGGCGCAGGCTCTTCCACCACTTCTGGCGCAACAATGGCCACATCTTCCTCAGCCGGAGCTTGTGCCTCGACCGGAGCTTCGGTCGCCGTTTCCGGGGCCGTACCCGGAACGTCAGGCGCAACCAGTGCAGGCCCCGCGTCCGGCGCATCACCGTCCGAACCCGACGGCCCGGTCACAGTCACATCAACCTCTTCGGCAATTTCCGGCGTTTCACCCAAACCACCTGGTCCATCTACGCTCGGCTGCGGCACTTCCAAAGATGAGGTATCAAACGACGGCGGTGTCTCAACCGCATCTTCCGGAGCCACCACGCCCGACACTTTCTCAGCGTCCGGTCGTGTCTCGGCCTCGGGCACAACAGGGTCCGTCTCAGGCCGCGCCTGATCAAACTCCGTACCGGCGGGCACCTCCACGGGCACCGCCTCCGGACGCGGCAGGCTCAATTCCTGCCGTCCGAATATTAGACTTGAAACGGCCAGCATCGCAAAGCCTACGATACCGCCCCAAAATATGCCTGCGAGAAAGCCGCGTCCCAACGCCCTCTCCTTTGTTCTGCTCAAATGCTCACGGGTGCCTTGACGAATGGTGACACCTCTGAACAAGTATACCGGCGCTTTCAGCGCCTGACACCCCATATCTGCACCCATAGGCGCGAAGACACCCAAAATGTTACTTCTTATTGATAATTACGACAGTTTCACCTTCAACCTTGTTCACTTTCTGGGCGAGCTTGGAGCTGAATGTGCCGTTCACCGCAACGATGCACTCAATGTTCAGGAAGCGATGGCGCTGAAACCCGAGGGCATCATCCTTTCCCCCGGCCCCTGCGATCCCGACAAAGCGGGCATCTGCCTCGCCCTCACCGAGGCCGCTGCGGAAACCAACACACCTCTCTTGGGCGTCTGTCTCGGCCACCAGACCATCGGGCAGGTTTTCGGCGGCAAGGTCGTGCGCGCAGGTGAGATCGTCCACGGAAAACTCGGTGCCATGCACCATGGCGGCAAATCGCTCTTCAAAGGCCTGCCGTCCCCCCTTGAGGCCACGCGCTATCACTCTCTTATCGTAGAGCGCGAAACGCTCCCCGATGAACTTGAAGTCACCGCATGGCTCGAGGACGGCATGATCATGGGCCTCCAGCACAAAACCAAACCGATCCATGGGCTGCAATTTCACCCGGAATCGATCCGCTCAGAGCACGGTCACGCCATGCTGAAAAACTTCCTCGACATTGTTCCGGTGCCCGCATGACCACAGATATCAAACCACTGATCGCAACGGCTGTTGACCGCCCGCTCACACGTGACGAGGCCGAAGACGCGTTCCGCATCCTCTTCAATGGCGAAGCGACTCCGTCCCAGATCGGTGGCCTTTTGATGACCCTGCGCACACGTGGAGAAACAGTCGAAGAATACGCGGCCGCGGCTTCGGTCATGCGCGCCAAGTGCAAGGCCGTCAAAGCCCCGGTCGGAGCCATGGACATCGTTGGCACAGGCGGTGACGGCAAAGGCACGCTCAACATCTCCACCGCCACGGCCTTTGTCGTCGCGGGCGCTGGCGTCACGGTCGCAAAGCATGGAAATCGCAACCTTAGCTCCAAATCCGGTGCGGCCGACGCGCTCACTCAATTGGGCATCAACGTCATGGTCGGCGCCGACGTGGTCGAACGCGCGATTAACGAAGTCGGCATTGGCTTCATGATGGCCCCGATGCACCACCCCGCCATCGCCCACGTTATGCCAACCCGCGCCGAACTAGGCACCCGCACGATCTTCAATATCCTCGGCCCTCTGACC
>JABDPD010000085.1 GCA_013042895.1 Boseongicola sp.
GTTCCGTACCGCGAGGATGCCGAGCAGCTTCGCGACACCTGTGCGGTGCGAGCTCAACTCGAAGCGCACGCGGTTGAGATTGCGGCAGTGCGCACCCCTGAACTCGGCGACAGACTTCTTGCAGTCAACGACGCAATGTCCACAGCGATAGCGCAAGACGAAACCGCTGAATTTGTTGCCATAAACGATGAGTTTCACAAGGCGATTGTCGAGGCAGGTCAAAATCCCGTTTTGGCTACGATGTGGGGTCAGCTTGAGATACGGGCCCGAACTGCCGTGAATGTGTCGGGTCACTCTGGTGACTTATCGGAGGCGATTTCCGAACATCGCGCCATTGCTACCGCGGTTCTTGAAAGCGATCCGGAGCGGGCGAGCCAACTTCTCCAAAAGCACATCAAACTAACCGTCGAAGGCCGCGACTGAAGTCGGGAATTGAAGCAAGGGGTCGTCCGTCACAAACGTTGAGGAATTGCTTGCTGAGTGTCCGGATTGACAATCCTCAATGCGCCCACGAGGTTGCAGCCTATGACCAGACCCTACCACACACCCCGCTATACACCCGCTGACACACGCTATGACACGATGGAGTACCGCCGTTTGGGGCGCTCCGGGCTGAAACTTCCCGCGATTTCGCTTGGGCTTTGGCACAACTTTGGCGGGGACACGCCACATGATCTGAAGCGCGCGCTCTGTCAGGCAGCGTTTGATCACGGGATCACGCATTTTGATCTGGCGAACAATTACGGACCACCTCCGGGCTCGGCCGAGGAAGCCTTTGGTGAGATTCTGGCGACGGATTTCGCAGGGTATCGCGATGAACTGATTATCTCGTCCAAGGCGGGCTACAAACAGTGGGAAGGGCCTTACGGCGAGTGGGGCAGCCGGAAATTCGTGATCTCGTCTTGCGATCAGTCGTTGAATCGGATGGGACTTGAGTACGTCGATATCTTCTATTCGCACCGGTTTGATCCTGAAACGCCGTTGGAAGAAACGATGGGTGCGCTGGACCAGATCGTGCGGTCGGGCAAAGCGCTTTACGCGGGCATCTCGTCTTATAACTCTGAGCGCAGCCGTGAGGCGGCCGCTTTGCTAAAGGAGATGGGCACGCCCTTTGTTATTCATCAGCCGTCCTATAATATGCTTAACCGCTGGGTCGAGCGGGATGGTCTTCTGGACACGCTGGATGATATTAGAGTGGGCTCGATTGTGTTTACGCCATTAGCCCAAGGCATGTTGACGAACAAGTATCTGAACGGCGTTCCAAGCGACAGTCGCGCCGCGCAAGGCAAGTCTTTGGACGAAGGTCTGCTCAGTGCGGAAGCGATAAAGCGCTTGAATGGGCTAAACGATATCGCGGGCGCGCGTGGTCAGACGTTGGCGCAGATGGCGCTCTCTTGGGTGCTGCGCGGAGGTCGCGTGACATCGGCCTTGATCGGGGCGTCCAAAGTGTCTCAGATCGACGACTGCGTCGGCGCGCTTGGCGCGGCGGAGTTCACCTCCGACGAGCTTGCAGCGATTGATGCGCTCTGCTTTGAGGACGGCGTGAACTTGTGGGCGTTATCTTCGGAAGGCGTGTGAATCGGCATCGCCTGCCGGCAAAACGTCTGCGCGTGTCTGTGTGGTTGGTTTTGGATATTTCTGAACAAAAGAAGCCAAGGCCGGTGTCATGACCGGCCAGGTCGGGTTTGGTGTTAGCGGCGCTGCTCGTGGTCCAGTCGCTTTTTTGCAATGCGCTCGTTTTCTTCGGCGCGCAATTTGTCGGTGAGCGAGGCGCGAACGAAATCGAGGTGCGCCTGAACGGCGTCGCGAGCCGCCTCGGGGTCGCGTTTTTGCAAAGCGGTGTTGATTGCGCGGTGTTGATCAAGAAGCGCGGTACGGGTGGTGCGCAGCTCGAAGATGACCTGACGGTTGTAGAACACCCCGGTCTGAAGAAGATCGTACATCGAGCGCATCATGTGCAACAGGACGATGTTGTGGCTCGCCTCGATGATGGCAAGGTGGAAGTCTGCGTCATGGCTGGCTTCGGCCTTGGCGTCGCGTTTCTCGTGGGCGGCTTCCATTTTCTTGAAGATCGTATCGACCACGGCGAGGTCGGTGTCTGAGGCGAGGCGCGCAGCGCGGTGGGCCGCGAGGCCTTCCATATCGCGGCGGAAATCGATGCTATCGAACACGGCTTCGGGGTGACTTGAGAACAGGCGCGTGAGAGCAGGGGAGAAGGCCGAGCCGAGAACATCTGCAACGAAGATACCTGAATTAGCGCGCGCCACGAGAAGGCCGCTGTCTTGCAGGCTTGCAATCGCTTCGCGAAGCGAAGGACGCGAAACGCCAAGGCGGTCGGCAAGTTCACGTTCGGAAGGAAGACGTTCTCCCGGACGAAGGATGCCGCGGAGGATCAGGCCCTCGATCTGGCGAACGACGGCGTGGGAGAGTTTTTCGGGTTCGATGCGTTCGAAGGGCATGTCGACTTTCTGCTTGTTGCCGTGAGGGTAGGCTTGTGGAGGGTTGGCCGCAAGAGAGCCTGTGGGAACCTTGGGTTGAAGTGGCAGCGTTTTCGGAAGCGCCTCAAGGGATCTGTCAGTGTTGAAATAGGTATTCTCGAAAGGGTGAATGGGAAGGGAATTCTCGGGCGCTAGATCGAGGCGTTAACGTTAATCTTCGTTAAGGTTAATGAGCATTTAGGTTAAAAGGATGTAAAGATTAATGGCTGGCGCGATGCGGGCCGTTTGCCAAGAACGAGAGTTAAGGCGTTAAGCCTAACACTCTTTAGGCGTAGCAAGCGTGAACCTCGACGCGGGGTTGATGCTGGGACGACTCTGGGATCCATATAGCAAGAACTCCGCCCACTTCGCACCGGAACCCAGCGCGGTAGCTCCACCGGTCCGCCCCTTTCTTTCCTTGCTGCGCTCCCTGGGATTTGACGCTAGCGTCGCGCCAGTGACTTTGGAGAGGCGC
>JABDPD010000285.1 GCA_013042895.1 Boseongicola sp.
GTAATACGTCGGTATAACGTCGGTATTACGTCGGTGCGCCCGCGCGATGCTTTCATCAGTCCTTAAGGCTCTCTTCGCGCAGACCGTCCGCAAGCAGGTTAAGCCCGAGCACGAGGCTCATCAGGGCCATCGCCGGTGCGAGGGCAGGATGCGGATAGATCGACAGAAGGCGTCGGCCATCGTTGATGGTTGATCCCCAATCCGGACTCTCTGGTGGCAGTCCGAGGCCGAAGAAGCCCAAGGTGCCGAGAAGGATTGTGGTGTAGCCGATGCGAAGACAGAAATCGACGATCAACGGACCACGTGCGTTGGGAAGGATTTCCCAGAGCATGATGTACCACGGTCCTTCACCACGCGTTTGACCAGCGGCCACGTAGTCGCGCGTCTTGATATCCAGCGCGATGCCGCGGACGATCCTGAACACGGTTGGCGAGTTCACGAAGACCACTGAAACAAACACCACCAGAACACCGCCCGGGATGTCGAACAGGTCGATCGCATCTGGCCAGAAGTTCATGGGTGTCCGATCCTGACTGATAAGCGAGAAATACAGCCAAAGGCCAACCGCCAATGTTCCGCCCACATACATCTTCTGTTTGTCCGGTTGCGTGTAGAACCGTGAGTTGAACAAGACCACGAGGAAGATGATCGGAAAGAGGAACAGAACCATCGCCATGTAGCTCGGCAGGCCTGTCGCCACGATCTCTGGTGTCACCAGCAAGTAGAACAGTAGGATGACCGGGAAGGCGAGGATCAGGTTCGCCAGAAACGACAAGAAGGTGTCGAGTTTGCCGCCATAGTATGCGGCGGGCAGGCCCAGTGTGATGCCGACCATAAAGGCGAATAGTGTTGCAAGTGGCGCGATCTGGATCACGACCCACGAGCCCGAAACCATGCGGCTGAACACGTCGCGCGCAAGGTTGTCGCCGCCCAGGAGGTAGAAGGCGTATTCGCCTGCTTGCGCGCCAGCGAGCGGTTCGCCCGGCGACTTGTTCTTCATACCAGAAACCTGGGATAGCGGATCGTGTGTGACGATCAGGTCCATGGCGCTGAAGATGCCTGTGAAAACCCAGAACATCACGATCGCAAAACCGATCATGCCAACGAGGCTGTCGAACAGTTTGCCGTAGAGGCCAAGGCTGCGCTTAAACGTGATGGACAAGGCGAAAGTAACTGCAAGCGCAATCCAAACTGGAATAAACCGGGTTGAGATGGCGCCGACAATGCCTTTGTTTTCCAGGCCAGGGACAAGAATACCGCCGACAAGGTAAACGAGGATCATAGCGACGAGTGCGAAGAACAGGTACTTCGTCGCCATGCCTGCCATTTCTCCGGGGCTGCGTTTGGCGGCGAGTGTGCCGCCTTGCACCTCAGCGGATGGAGAGACGAAGCTCAAAACGATCTGTGCGAGCACTGCGACTGCGAACAAGGCGAGTGCGGCGAGGAAGATCGGGTTCAGGACGGAAAAGCTGCCGGTCCAGGAAAGTGGTTCCATAACTCTGTCCCTCCTTAAGCGATACGAATACGTGGGTTCAGGAAGACGTAGCCGATGTCAGATATCAGCTGCGTGACCAGAACGACAAAAACAGCAACCACAGAACAGGCGAGCAGGAGCTCAATGTCGTTGTTGCCAGCGGCTTGCACCAGCGTCCAGCCAAAGCCCTTGTAGTTAAAGAGCGTCTCAACAATGACGACGCCGTTCAACAGCCATGGGAACTGAAGCATGATCACCGTGAAGGGTGCGATCAGAGCGTTTCTGAGCGCGTGCTTCATGACGATGTTTGGAAAGCTCACGCCTTTGAGGCGTGCGGTGCGGATGTATTGTGCCGTCATCACTTCGGTCATCGACGCGCGGGTCATACGCGCGATGTATCCCATGCCATAAAGGGCAATTGTGAGGACGGGCAGGAAGAAGTTCTCGAATGTGATGTCATCGGCCGCCGAGGTGGCCGTGCCTTTGAACCACTTCACACCGGCGGAAGATGCAAACAGCGTGATGA
>JABDPD010000286.1 GCA_013042895.1 Boseongicola sp.
GCCTTGCGCTTGGTCAATCTCTGTTAATCCTACACTTCGGTAGGCCAGGTCTCAAAACAACCGTTTGATACACGCACCCTTCATCAATCCCTAACACGGCCAGCCGGTCCTGCCGGCCCTCAACCCTTAACATGTCGTCACCAAACCAAGCGGTCGCAGCGACGTCATGCGGACATAATACCAACGCGACGCCGGCGTATCGCATCGCAGAAAAGTGTTTTTTAACAAGCTAGTAGAAAGTATTTCCGATGTGTTCTCTCAATTCGCGTTGGTGCGCTGGGTTTTAGATTTGTTAACCACGCCGCATGCTCTTGCGTCCCACGTGCATATTCCCGACAGTCGGCCCTGACGCCGTTTCATAGGACCGACTTTCAATGCGACACCTCATTCTTGGCACAGGCCGCATGGCGAGCACGCATGCGGAAGCCTTCTCGGAAATTGAAGGTGTTTCGATTGTGGCTTGCGTTGATCTGGACAACTCACGCGCCAGCTCTTTCGCAAAAGAGCATGGAATCCCGCAGACTTTCACAAGTCTCGACGAGGCCGCCATCCACTCCAGGTTCGACACGGTCAGCAACTGCACCCCGGATGCCGCCCATTTCACCACAACGATGGAGATCCTGAAGGCCGGCGCGCATGTCTTCTGCGAAAAGCCTCTGGCCACGAATTTCGCAGATGCTCAAAGAATGGCGCGGGAAGCCGTGCGGCGCGGCGTAATCCACGGCGTTAACCTCACCTATCGGAATGTCTCTGCGCTCCAGACCACAAAAGAGCTTATTGCCGAGGGTCGCATTGGCGCCATCCGCCATTTCGAGGCCTCCTATCTGCAAAGTTGGCTGACGCAACCCGCCTGGGGAGATTGGCGGACGGATCCGACATGGCTCTGGCGTCTCTCCGAACAACACGGTTCGCTCGGTGTATTGGGTGATGTGGGGGTTCATATCTTCGACTTCGTCACCTTCGCGTCAGGGCAGGGTGTCAAATCGTTGACTGGTCAGTTGAGCACCTTCGACAAGGCTGAAGGTCGGCGCATTGGAGACTACACGCTGGATGCGAACGATAGCTTCTCAGCAACCGTGACGCTTGATCAAGGCGCGATGGGCGTGGTGCATGCGTCACGCTTCGCATCAGGAAATCTCAACAATCTGAAGCTGCAGATTTATGGAGATAAGGGCGGTCTGAGACTGAGCAATACCGGTGAACTGGGGACCTTGGAGATCTGCGAAGGCGCCAATCTTGAGACGGCCCAGTGGGAAGCCGTCCCGCTCACGCCAGTTTTGACAAACTTCGAACGCTTTGTGAATGCCGTACGAAATGGCGCACAAATGGCCCCGGACTTTCACGAGGGTGCGCGGCTTCAGGCAGTATTAGACAGTGTCTTTCTGGCAAGCGAACAAGAGCGGCAAATATCCCTCCTATAGTCGCGATTTTAGGTGCTTCTGCCCTTGCAGACCTTAAGAATGAGAGTTACATCACCGGGATTGGCGCGGGGTGGAGCAGCCCGGTAGCTCGTCAGGCTCATAACCTGAAGGTCGTAGGTTCAAATCCTACCCCCGCAACCAATCTCCCGAGAAATTTGGACATTCTTAAAGACGGCTTGCTTTTTTCTCGTGACCCAAACTGGTTTCAATGCTGAAAGATGAGGCGGACGCCCACGAACGGGTTAAGATGTTGCCGAAACTGGGCGCCTCCGCGCAAGACTCGAAGTAATCAAGGAACGTTACCATGATCCGCGCTGTTGTCTGGGGCGAGAACGTCCACGAGCAAACTAACCAAACCGTCCGCGACACTTACCCCGATGGGATGCACGCGTGCATTGCCGAGGCGCTTAATGCGGCGAGGGATATTGAGGCGACCACAGCGACCTTGCAGGACCCCGAACACGGTCTTTCGCAAGCGCGCCTTGATGAGACCGATGTGCTGTTGTGGTGGGGGCACGCGGCCCATGGGGATGTTTCAGACGAAGTTGTTGCCCGGGTCGCAGATGCTGTTTGGGGCGGGATGGGACTTATTCTTTTACACTCCGCCCATTTTGCCAAGATTTTCAAAACGCTGATGGGCACGCCATGCAACCTCACTTGGCGCGAGGCGGGGGAGCGGGAACGCCTTTGGGTGACCGCGCGAGGGCATCCCATAGCAAAGGGATTGCCCGATCATTTCGAGTTGGAAAATGAAGAGATGTACGGCGAGCCATTTGCCGTTCCCGAGCCATTGGAAACGGTGTTTATCAGTTGGTTTCAGGGGGGTGAGGTCTTTCGCTCAGGACTTACTTACCGTCGAGGTGCAGGCAATGTTTTTTATTTTCGCCCCGGTCACGAAACCTATCCGACCTATTATGACGAAAACGTCCGCAAGGTTTTGGTGAATGGCGTGAGATGGGCGCAGCCGGACGCGCCGCGATTGAAGGAAGTGCATGAGGCGCCAAACCGCACTGTTGATACGGCTCTGGAGCCGATCGAAGAGCGTGGACCGAAGCTTCATGCCGATGGCGAAAAAGGGTTTCGCTAGGCGGAATGTTTCTCGCTATTGCGAAAACTTCATGTCGGCTTCGAGACTGTTTTCCTGCACTCTGAGCGCGTTCGGCAAATCATTGCCGCGCGCTTTGGCCATGGCCTCGTCGTCCGCAAAACCAAACTGCCGCCAGCGATCCAATAACCTCATTTCCAGTTCCGCGGCCGAGACGCTGAGCATGACCGACAGAGACCAATACGCACTGAGATCTCGCCAGCCGGGTTCATTCAGCAATAGGTAATTCCCCTCAACGATCACGGTTGTCATCTCAGGTGAGACCACAGAGCTTGACCCGATAGACGCATCAAGGGCGCGGTCAAATGTCGGGGCGATCACCTCTCCTTCGGTGCCAAGTCGTTGTAAAAGCGATGAAAAACCTGCCAGATCAAAGGTTTCTGGCGCCCCTTTGCGCGCTCTTAAGGCGCGTGCGTCGAGAATTGAGTTGTCAAGATGAAATCCGTCCATCGCCACCAAACCCGTCCGGACTCCCCGATCATTCAAAGTTTTGTGGAGCACGGCAGCCAACGTCGTTTTCCCGGAAGCGGGCGGACCAACGACGGCAATTAGATTGCGCAGTTTCGGCTCTGACAAAGCTATAACGCGGTCCGCAATGGCTGCGGCAGTATCCGAAGGGGATGTCATTTGGTGTCAGGCGGCGATCGTCTGGTCTGGCTCTTTCGCGCCGGTCATGTAGGCTACCGCGTCCGACATCGAGTGATCTTTCGGATCAATCACGCAAAGACGTTTGCCCAGGCGATGCACGTGAATGCGATCCGCGACTTCGAAAACGTGCGGCATGTTGTGGCTGATCAGGATGATCGGGATTCCGCGCGATTTCACGTCCTGAATAAGCTCAAGCACCTTGCGGCTCTCTTTGACGCCAAGAGCAGCGGTCGGTTCGTCTAAGATGATAACCTTCGATCCGAACGCCGCAGCGCGCGCCACAGCGACGCCCTGACGCTGACCGCCTGAGAGGGTTTCGACCGCCTGATTGATGTTCTGGATCGTCATCAGGCCCAGCTCCGTCAGCTTGTCACGGGCGAATTTTTCCATCGCCGAGCGGTCGAGTTTTCGCAGATACTTCCCCATGAAACCGGGTTTGCGCAGCTCTCGACCCATGAACATATTGTCAGCAATCGAAAGGGCCGGGGACATCGCAAGCGTCTGATAGACTGTCTCAATCCCATGCTCACGCGCTTGGATTGGGCTGGAGAACTGGACTTTGTTTCCTTCTAGCCAGACCTCGCCCGAGTCCGGGACAACTGCACCTGAGACAGCTTTAATGAGTGTCGATTTCCCGGCTCCGTTGTCTCCGATCACAGCTAGGATTTCGCCAGGGTAAAGGTCAAAGTCGCAGTTATCGAGTGCAGTGACCTTGCCGTATCGCTTGACCATGTTTCTACCTTTGAGAATAGGTTCCATTACGCAGCTACCTTTCTGATCCACTGGTCTACCGCAACAGCGGCGATGATAAGAAGTCCGATGAGAAGGAATGTCCATTGAGCGTCCGCGCCGAGAAGCCTCAAGCCCAAGGTGA
>JABDPD010000288.1 GCA_013042895.1 Boseongicola sp.
GAGTTCTTCGCTCCAAAGCCCCGCATTTGGAGATCGATAGCGCGGGCACCGCGGATTGGCACACTGGTAAGTCCCCCTACGGCCCCGCAATTGATGCCGCCGCTTCACGCGACTATGATCTATCGTCCCTTCGCGCGCGTCAGGTGCGCCGCCAGGATTTTCACGACTTCGATCTTATTCTGGCAATGGACGAAAACAATCTTGCAGATTTGAAGCGAATCCAGCCCAAAAATGCCCGCGCCGAACTTCGCTTATTCCTCGATTACGCCCCCGCCATCGGCCAGTCAGCTGTCCCGGATCCATACTACACACGAGATTTCGAAGGCGCGCTCGCCCTCATCGAACACGCTTCAGATGGCCTGATTGCTGCGATTGAGCATTAGCTCCTGCAAAACGTCTCGGCTGTAATCCCGAAATTCCGGTACCGTTCCCAAAATCGTTCGTGCGAGCGTCGGTCTGATTGCCTGATTTCTTGAGCACGGTGCGGATCACCAAAAAATGTCGCGGCCAATCGCTGGTCTTGAGATGTCAAAGTCCGGTTGGCAGCGTCCTGAATACACCCGCAAAGCGCATAGTTACCACCGGCTCGATCCGAGCCCAAACATGCATTCTTGATCGTGCTGGCCTGCGCGGCCCCCGCGAAACTCACCAGAAAAACACCAACAAACGCAATACGTTTCATGTTGTAACCTCGTATGTCTCTGCCTCACGGCGTGATTGCCCCACGCTCTCAATAAGTCAATTCTGCCATAGGTTGCGCTCCAGAGCGAGACTTTTTCGCGACTTTTACAAGACCGCCGGATAGAGCGAGAGGACCAGGACCGCCGCCATTGCCCAGTTAAACAACCGCAATCGTAAAGGATTAGTTAGGATACGCCGCAATTCTCGCCCCAAAAGGCACCAAGCGCTCACCGATGGCAGATTGACCGCGCCAAATACCGCCGCCACGAAAAGCATCGCAAAGGCACTGTCGTTCGGCGCATAAAGCGTTACCGACGTCAGAGCCATCGACCACGCCTTCGGGTTCACCCACTGAAACCCTGCGGCCTGCATAAATGTGATTGGAGTCCCAGCTTCGGCGCCAGCTTCAGGTGGAGCCGCATTGGCAATCTTCCATGCAAGCCAGAGCATATACACTACGCTCAAAACTGTCAGCACGTCACGAAGCCAAGGCCAAGTCTCAAATGCCTGCGCCAGACCAAGCCCCATCAAGAAGGCCATGAACACAAAGCCTAGTGCCACCCCGAGCATATGCGGAATTGTGCGCCGAAACCCAAAATTCGCACCCGATGCCATTAGCATAAGGTTGTTCGGCCCCGGTGTGATTGAAGTCACGAAGGCGAAGGTCATCAAAGGAAGAAGCGTCGCGGTCCACATTCCGCAACTATTGTCGAATTTTGACTGCATGAAATTGCGTAATTGATTGCTGATCGAACATTCGCGCAATAATGAGTGGTCATGGATGCCATAAACCAAAAAATATTGCGCGAGCTTGGACGCAACGCGCGTCTGTCAAACCTTGAGCTGTCGGAGCGTGTCGGCCTCTCACCTTCAGCTTGTTTGCGACGGGTGCAAGAACTTGAGCGCACGGGGGTCATTACGGGTTACCGCGTACAGCTCGACCCAGCACAGCTGGGCATTGGATTCACCGCCTATATCACGGTTGGACTGTCCAATCACACCAAAGCCAGTCAGGAAGCCTTCGAACAAGCGATTTCCCGTGCAGAAGAGGTGATCGAATGTCACAACGTCACCGGCACTGTCGAATACCTCCTGCGCGTCGAAGCCGCCGATCTGGCCGCCTATAAAGTCTTTCATACCGAGGTTTTAGGCACTCTGCCGCAGGTGAACTCCATCACATCCTATGTTGTTATGGATTCGCCGAAAGATCTCCGTGCGTAACCATGCGACACTTGAGAAACAATCCGAAGGTATTGCCTTTAAATTGCCAATTTCTTTAACAATAAGCGGCAACGAGATCAGCGGGGACGCGTCCGATACCGGGCGCGGTTGGACGAAACGAGACGATATGACCTTCGGGCGTTCATTTTTCAGCGCTCTTGTGCTGATGCTACTGGCCGGATGTGCCGGAAATTGGGAAGTCGCCTATGACAACCCTCCCGGCAGTTCTGTAACCAAAGCCTGGCGCGTTGTAGACGTGGTCGCGGTGGCGCCAAACACCCTCACGGTTTCGAACAACAACACTTTTGCACCACAAGCCGACGTCGTCTGGCACGCCGAACCTTTTGGAGATCGCCGCGCTCAAGTTGCTGCCGTTCTTGACGAAGGCCTCACACGCGGCACGCGACCTTTGCGTGGCGAGCGCCCCGTCACCATGGCTGCGCGCATTTTGACGTTCCACGGTGTTACCCCCTCCGCCGTCGCCCGCGCGCCCGCTGCCGTTCACAATATCCGCTTTGTCCTCAGTGTGTTCGACGCAGAAACGGGTGAACCGCTAATTGAGAACCAAAGAATTTCCGCCGACCTCGAAGCAAATGTCGGGGCTGCCGCGATCGCCGCCGCAATCAACCGCCAGTCCCAGCGCGAGCGTGTCATCGAGCATCTCGCATCCGTCACACGCGGTTGGCTAGGGTTTGGTCCAGACCAACGGCGAGAGTTTTACAGCGTCGGGCGATAGCCAGCTAAATGCCCTTGTCTGAAGAACTTTAGACCACATCTTTCGCTGTAACTCCTAACCCTGAGGAAACCGTGAAAGCTTCTCTTACC